>JBJEUJ010000112.1:0-2851 GCA_051883775.1 Aristaeellaceae bacterium
AGCTGTATCACCTGCTCAACGGCATCTGCATCAACATGCCCTCCCTCAACCAGCGCCAGGAGGACATCCCCGCCCTGGCCGCCATCTACATCAACCAGTACAACGCCGAGTTCAGCCGGGAGGTGATCGGCCTGGAGCCGGACGCCATCGCCGCGCTGCAGGCCTTCCGGTGGGTGCTGAACATCGACCAGCTGCGCACGGTGATCCGCCAGCTGGTGCTGGGGGCCAACTCCTACTACATCACCCGGAGCGAGGTGGAGGCGGTGCTGCGGGATGAGAAAAGCACCGCGGGCGAGCCGCCGCTCCTGGATCTGAACCAGCCGCTGGAGAAGATTGAGCGGGACGTGATCCTGGAGGTGCTCAAGCAGGAGAACATGAACCAGTCCAACGCCGCCCGCAGGCTGGAGATCAGCCGCAGCACCCTCTGGCGGAAGCTCGGCCAGGGCGGGACGCGGTAGCCCTCCGGCTGTCCGCCAAAAAAACAAAAGCCCCCCCTCCGTTCCCGGGCGGTGCGGTCATGGCCGCCGCATCCGGTGGACGGAGGGGGTTCCTGCTATGCATGCTGATTCCGGCGGATGGCCGCATCCGCCCCGCGCTGCCCGTCAGCCCATCAGGCCCCGCAGCAGCCCTTCCACCTCGGCAGGCTTGAGCAGCTTGCCCATGGACGCCACCTGCTCATTCACCACGATGGCGGGCATGCTCATCGCGCCGTAGGCCATGACCTTCTCCATGTCGGTGATGTATTCCACCTCCACCGCCAGCCCCAGGGCCTGGACGGCGGCCTTCACATTCTCGTACTGGGCATGGCAGGTCTTGCAGCCCGCGCCCAGCACCTTCACGCCGGTGATGCTCCCCGCGCACAAGGGCGTTGCTGCGCCCTCGGAAGCCTTGCCGCAGCAGCAGGCAGGGGCCTGCGCTTCTTCCTTCCTTTTACCGAAGCCGAATGGACTCATGATGATTGCCTCCTTATATTATCAGCATTTGGATCGCGTTGAAGAAGTACCCCACCAGGATGATGCCCGCCGTGCAGATACCCGCGAAGATGCCCAGCAGCCGCGGCTTCACCGCCTTGCGGAGCATAATCATGGAGGGCAGGGACAATGTGGTCACGCCCATCATGAAGGAGAGCACCACGCCCAGCTGCGCGCCCTTGGCCAGCAGCGCCTCCGCAATGGGGATCGTGCCGAAGATGTCGGCGTACATGGGGACGCCGGCAAGGGTGGCGATGATCACGCCGAAGGGATTGCCCGTGCCGAGCAGGCCCACGATGAATGCCTCGGGAATCCAGTTGTGGATGATGGCCCCGACGCCCACGCCGACCAGCACGTAGGGCGCGACCTTCTTCGCCGTGGCTGTCACCTGCCCCCAGGCGTAGCGGAGCCTGTCCCGGGCATGCATGTCCGCCAGGGGAACGTCCGCCGCGCGGCCCCGGCGGATGAACTCCTCCACCTGATCCTCCAGGCGCAGCCTCTCGATCAGCGTGCCGCCCGCCACGGCGATCACCAGCCCCAGCGCCACATAGACCACCGCCACCTTCCACCCGAAGACGCTCATGAGCAGCACCAGGCTGCCCAGGTCCACCATGGGCGAGGAAATCAGGAAGGAGAAGGTCACCCCCAGGGGCAGGCCCGCGCTGGTGAAGCCCATGAACAGCGGGATGGACGAGCAGGAGCAGAAGGGCGTCACCGTGCCCAGCAGCGCCGCGACGCAGTTGGCCCACAGGCCATGGAAGCGGCCGAGAATCCTCTTCGTGCGCTCGGGGGGAAAGTAGCTCTGGATATAGGAGATCACCAGGATCAGCACACCCAGCAGCACCATGATCTTCACCAGATCATAGAGGAAGAACCGGATGCTGCCGCCCACCCGGCCCGCAGGGTCCATCCCGCAGGCCGACAGGGCGCTGCCGATCAGACGGTTCAGCCACTGCATCCCCAGCACCTCGTTCTGAAAAAAGTCCCATACTGCCTTCAAGCTCCGCACCTCCGTGTGACATCGTAATTTTTCGATCTGTCTGCCCTGCAAAAGGCCCGCTCCCTTACGGAGGGGCCGTTTTGCTTCAGCCGCGCGTATCCTGTGCCATGCCGGGCCCATCGACCGCCGTGATCTCCCTGAGCAGGGCGACGGCGTTTTCGCTGCCCTCCCGGCTGATGCGGTAATGGGTCCACTTGCCCTCCTCCCGGCTGACGACGATGCCGGAGTCGCACAGGATCTTCATGTGATAGGACAGGGAGGACTGAGGCATATCCATGGCCTCGATCAGCACGCAGGCACACTTCTCCCCATCCTGCAGCAGCTCCAGAATCCGCTGGCGCCGCTCGTCGCACAGGGCCTTGAACACCCGCGCCCGCGTCTCATACACTGTCTCCATGTCCGCACCTCACATCCACTTTTCTTGATAAATGATAGCACTCATATCGAACTTTGTCAATATGTTTTTTCATTCCGGCGTGCTGCTTTTATCAGCCGGGGCGTCGGGCTCGTCGTTCCGGCTGCGGATCTGCTCCAGCGCCTGGCGGATGCGCCGGGGAAAGGGCACGCCCGCCAGCGCCAGGTTCTCCAGGATGGACAGGCCCTCGTTGGCGATATAGAACCAGATCACCATGCTGCGAAAGACCGGCGCATCCGTACCCAGCGCCCGGTCCAGCATTGCCGCCATCAGCACGAAGAGCAGCATCAGGCACTTCCGGCACACCCCGGCAAAGCCCACCTTGCTGTCCAGGTGGCCGGTTTTCGTCTTGGCCGAGCGGCCCATCCAGGCTACCGCCAGGCCCGTCACATAATCAATCGCCATGAAGGCCACCAGCACCAGCAGCATGGTGTCGAAGCCCCCGTACAGCCCCGCCGCCACGCC
>JBJEUJ010000113.1:0-60502 GCA_051883775.1 Aristaeellaceae bacterium
CCGGCATGACCTACATCTTCGACGAGCCCAGCACCGGCATGCACCCCCGGGACGTGCATCGCATGACCCGGCTGCTGCAGGCCCTGCGGGACAAGGGCAACACTGTGCTGGTGGTGGAGCACGACAGGGACGTGATCGCCATTGCCGATGAGGTGATCGACGTGGGCCCGCTGGCGGGGAAGGATGGCGGCGAGATCCTCTTCCAGGGCAGCTACGAGGCCCTGCTTTGCTCCGGCACCCGCACCGGCAACGCCATGCGGCAGACCCTCCCCCTGAAGGCCGCGCCCCGCAGGCCGAAGGGCTTCCTCCCCGTGCGGGACGCCTGCGTCCACAACCTGAAGCACGTGTCCGTGGACATTCCCCTGAATGTGCTGACGGTGGTCACCGGGGTGGCCGGCTCGGGCAAGAGCTCGCTGATCCGGGACGTGTTCGCCCGGCAGTACGCCGACCGGGTGGTGCTGGTGGATCAGTCCCCCGTGACGGCCACGGGCCGCTCCACCCCCGCCACCTTTCTGGGCTTCTTTGACGAGATCCGCCGGGTCATGGCGGCGGAGAACGGCGTGGATGCGTCCCTGTTCTCCTTCAACAGCAAGGGGGCCTGTCCGGCCTGCGGCGGCAGGGGACAGATTGTCACGGAACTGGTGTTCATGGATCCTGTCACCACCGTGTGCGAGGCCTGCGAGGGCCGGCGGTACAGCGGGGAAGCCCTGTCCTACCGCTATCACGGGAAGAACATCGTGGACATTCTGGCCATGTCCGCCGGGGAGGCCTATGACTTCTTCCGGGACAACGTAAAGCTCCGCCGGGCCCTGGGGGCCATCAGGGAGGTGGGTCTGCCGTATCTGTCCCTGGGGCAGCCCCTGTCCACCCTCTCCGGCGGCGAGCGCCAGCGGGTGAAGCTGGCCAGGTATCTGGACAGGAAGGGCAACATCTACGTGCTGGACGAGCCCACCACGGGGCTGCACGCCTCGGATGTGCAGACGGTCATGGCGCTGCTGGACAGCCTGGTGGACAAGGGCAACACGGTCATCGTCATCGAGCACAACCCGGATGTGATGAAGCAGGCGGATTACCTGATCGACGTGGGGCCGGACGGCGGCACCGCGGGCGGGGAGGTCGTCTTTACCGGAACGCCCCGGGAGATGGCGGAGAGGGGGGACACCATCACCGCCCGGTATCTGCGCAAAGCCCTGCAGGGCAGGGCCGGTGAACGGACGGAAAGCGCGGCTTTCTGACCGATAGGGCAAGGGGGCGATCCGTATGCGGCGGACCGGCCCCTTTTTCAGCACAGGTTGGGAAAATGACGGAAGATAGCACAGGTATAGTTGCCGGAAGGCGGAAGATGCTGTATAATGGCATTGACCGGTTAATCCAGACTGATGAAAGGAGCGGACTGTCATGACGAAGCATGTGAAATGGTTTTCACGCCGCAATGATTCCGAACGCACACTGCTGTCCAATGGGCAGGGTTCGCTTTGCGTACGCCCAAAGCTGACATGCAGACGCTTGCCGGACCGTTCCCCTCAGCCGTGATGTTTGTGGGAACGGCTTTTGAGCGATCCGCCTGTCCGCCATGGGCAGGTGGACTTTTTTTGTGCCGGGAGATGGGTGCGCGCCCCATGGGCCCGGACGGATCGGAAGGAACCTGTCAGAGCGTATCACGCCTGAGAAAGGAAGAAAAGGATGGAAATCAAGGGAACCTATGCAACCGCCGTCTGCTTTGCCCGGACGGTGGAGGAGAAGGCGGCGGAGCAGATCCGCACCATGTGCTCGACCCCTGTCGCCGAGGGCAGCAAGGTGCGCATCATGCCCGATGTGCATGCAGGCAAGGGCTGCACCATCGGCACCACCATGACCATTCATGGCCGGGCCGTGCCCAATGTGGTGGGCGTGGACATCGGCTGCGGCATGTATACCGTGCGGCTGAATACCGGTGAGATTGACTGTGCCAGGGTGGACGAGGCTGCGCACTTCATCCCGTCCGGCCAGCATGTGTGGGATGAGCCCATGGAGCCCTTCCCGCTGGAGGAGCTGCGCTGCTTTTCGCAGCTGCGGCACCCCAAGCGTCTGGCCTGCAGCCTGGGTACGCTGGGCGGGGGCAATCACTTCATCGAGATTGACCGCGCCTCCGACGGAGAATGCTACCTGGTGATCCATTCCGGCAGCAGGAACCTGGGCAAGCAGGTGGCCGAGTATTATCAGCAGCTGGCCATCGACTGGCACGAGGGCAAGCCCAGGCTGACGGTTGACCGCGACGCGCTGATTGCGCAGCTGAAGGCGGAGGGGAGGCACAAGGAAATCCAGGCGGCGCTCAGGGCGCTGGACAAGCCCACCCGCGCGCTGCAGGTGCCTGCCTCACTGTGCTGGCTGGAGGGGGACTATCTGGCCGACTACCTGCATGATGTGGAGCTGTGCCAGCGCTTCGCCCTCCGCAGCCGGGAGCGGATGGCGCAGATGCTGCTGGAGCGCACCGGCATGACCGGGCAGGAGGGCTTCCACACCATCCACAACTACATCGACACGGCGGAGATGATCCTGCGCAAGGGGGCCATCGCCGCCCACAAGGGCGAACGGGTGCTGATCCCCATCAACATGCGCGACGGCAGCATCCTTGCCCTGGGCAAGGGCAACCCCGACTGGAACTTCTCCGCGCCCCACGGCGCGGGCCGCGTCATGTCCCGGATGGCTGCCCGCAGCCTGCTCACCATGGAGGAATACCGCGCCTCCATGGAGGGGATCTACACCACCTCGGTCAGCGCCGATACCCTCGATGAGGCGCCCATGGCCTACAAGTCCCTGGAGGAGATTGTCGACGCCGTGCAGGAAGCCGTTGACATTCTCGACATCATCAGGCCCATCTACAATTTCAAGGCAGCTGACTGAACGCCCGTCCGGCCAGGTGCCGGAAAGGAGTATCCCATGCAGCACGCAGCCATGCCCGCCGTGAACCTGGCCCTGACCGGCCAGAACATCCGCGCCCTGCGCAAGCAGCGCGGCCTGACCGTGAAGGACCTGCAGGACATCTTCGGCTTCGCGACGCCGCAGGCCATCTACAAGTGGCAGCAGGGCGTGAACCTTCCCACCGTGGATAACCTGGTGGTGCTGGCCAGCGTCTTTGACGTACCCATGGAAAGGATACTGGTGATCGAGGTGAACCGGTAGGCCCTGAACAACAGCGCATGCACGCGGACGCGGCGTGCATTTCCTGTCGCGGCCAGCGGCCAGGCAGCGAGCGGGCAGCTAACCTGCATGCGCGCCTGGCCGGCTGGTCATATGGAGGGTGGAAGGCTGCGCCCCGCTCCATCCGCAGGCGCGATGCCGGACGCTCCGGGCGCAGGAAAGGAATGCCGCCAATGGGGCGCGCCTGCCCGGCGGAATCCGGCCTTTCGCCATGCAAAACCGCCTGGGCATGCAGGAATCGGGCGATAATGTGTCAAATAGTACAACCATGCTTCATTGGCACGTGATTCTCCCGGATGTACGAAAGGAGCGGTTTCCCATGGAGAAGAAGGTTCGTTTCGGCCTCATCGGCATCGGCAATCAGGGCTCGGCCTATGCCGGCTTCCTCAGCGGCAAGGCCAAGGGCTTCCCCGGCATGCCCGCGCCGGAGTGTCCTCCCCACTGCGCCCTGGGCGCGCTGTGCGACATTGACCCCGCCAGGGAGCAGCTGTGCCGGGAGCAGTTCCCCGAGTATCCCTTCTTCCGGGACTGGAGGGACCTTATCGACTCGGGCGCCTGCGACGCGGTGATCACCACCGTGCCCCATTATCTGCACACGGAGATCGCCATCTACTGCCTGGAGCATGGCATGAACGTGCTGGTGGAGAAGCCCGCCGGCGTGTACGCCAAGGCTGTGCGGGAGATGAACGAATGCGCGGCGCAGCATCCCGGCGTGGCCTTCGGCATCATGTTCAACCAGCGCACCAACAGGCTGTACCAGCAGGTGAAGGCGCTGGTGGAGAGCGGCGAGCTGGGCGAAATCCGCCGTTCCAGCTGGATCATCAACAGCTGGTGGCGGCCGGACAGCTATTACCGCTCCAGCGCCTGGCGCGCCACCTGGGGCGGCGAGGGCGGCGGCGTGCTGGTGAATCAGGCGCCCCATCAGCTGGATCTGTGGCAGTGGATCTGCGGCGTGCCCTCCACGGTGTACGCCAAGTGCCTGTACGGCTGCCACCGCGACATTGCGGTGGAGAACGACGTGACCATCGTGACCACCTACCCCAACGGGGCGACCGGCTCCTTCATCACCTGCACCCACGACCCCATCGGCACCGACCGGCTGGAGATCGACCTGAGCGGCGGCAAGATTGTGGTCAATGACAGCACCACCGCCACCGTCTACCGCCTGAAGAAGACCGAGGACGAAATGAACGGCACCATGAGCATGCACGAGGTGGCCATGCTCACCCGGGGCAACGCTGCCAGCGGCCTGTACGACACGGAGACCATCACCAACACCGACGGCTGGGGCCTCCAGCACCTGACGGTGATGGAGAACTTCGCCCGGCACATCCTGGAGGGCGAGCCCCTGCTGGCCCCCGGCTCCGACGGCATCAACGGCGTGAACCTGGCCAACGCCACGCTTTTGTCCTCCTGGCTGGGCCGGGAGGTGGACAACCCCGTGGACGAGGATGTGTACCTGGCCGAGCTGAACAAGCGCATTGCCGCGGAGGGCAGGTTCCCCACCCGCTGAACCATCACACAAGCAAAAGGAGAGGATTCCCATGGCAAAAGGCCTGATCGGCATCCAGATGAGCACCATCAAGCAGAAGATCGGTGAGCTGGGCGCCTACGAAACCCTGCGCCAGTGCGCGCTGCTGGGCTATCACTGCATTGAAATCAGCCAGATTCCCATGACCCCCGAAAACGTGGCCGACATGAAGCGGGCCTGCGACGATTTCGGCATCAGGGTGGCGGCCTGCTCCGCGGCGGTGGCGCCCATGTATCCCGGCGCTCCCGGCGAGTGCCTGGAGAACGACTTTGAGAAGATCGTGGCCGACTGCAAGGCCCTGGACTGCGATATGCTGCGCATCGGCATGCTGCCCGTGAGCTGCATGGGCAGCTACGAGCGCGCGGTGGCCTTCGCCCGCCAGGCCGACGAGATGGCCGTGCGGCTGAAGGAGCGGGGCATCGACCTGTACTACCACAACCATCATGTGGAGTTCGCCAAGTACAACGGCGAGTACCTGCTGGACATCATCCGGGCCAACGCGCCCCATCTGGGCTTCGAGCTGGACATCCACTGGATTCACCGGGGCGGCGCCAACGAGGTGGACGTCATCCGCAAGTACGCCGGGAGCATCCGCCTATTGCACCTGAAGGACTACCGCGTTGTGCCCTTCGTGATGCCGGAGGACCGCACAAGGTTCATGGAGGCCTTTGCCAGCATCGTGCAGTTTGCGGAGGTGGGCGAGGGCAGCCTGCCCATCCGGGCCTGCATTGAGGCGGGCTTTGAGGGCGGCAGCCAGTATTTCCTCATCGAGCAGGACGACTGCTATGGCCGCGATCCCTTCGAGAGCCTGCGCATCAGCCGCGACAACCTGATCGCGCTGGGCTACGGCGACTGGTTCGAGCTGTAAGCCCGGGCGCGGCTGCCAGGCCGCTGCCCCATGCTTCCCTGACACCCGCGCCGGCGCTGTGGCTGGCGCGGGTGCTTTGCATCTCAGGCCGTGCCCTTGGCGGCCCTGGAAGCCCATGGCTGCGGGCGACCCGACAGGCCAAGGGCGGGCGGCTTCGTTTTTTGGGGGTGCCATCCGGCGGCAAATGTGCTATCATGGCGGTGAAACAAAACCGGAGGGGAGGTGCAGCATGGCCAGCTATCTCATCAAGGACACCACCCGCGAGGAGCGGGAGCAGCTTGTGGCCGAGGCCGTCGGCAATATTGCCGCGACCTGCGACGGCTGCAGCGCGGGCATCATGGAGATGTACCAGGACTACATCGACGGCAGGAAGGAGCTGCGGCAGGTGAACATGGAGTTCGCCGCCCGCTATGTATCCGGCCGTCAGGGGCCGGGCGAGCGCATGGGCTGCGGCATGGGCCGCTGATGCGCAGCGAAAGGGGGGACGCGAGGCAGGCGTCCTCCCTTTCGTCATGCACCCTGCTTTGGCCGGGGGTTGCATCAGCCTGCGTTCCATGATACAATGCAGAAAACTCTTGCGAAAACAGCAGAAAGGCGGTTCACCATCATGAAACGCAAGCGTCTGGTACAGGTGCTGCTCGTCCTGCTCGGCTGCAGCGCTGCCGGCATCGCCCTTGACACGGGGGCGAAAACCGTACCTGTGTCCCTGGCCAACGCCTCCGTGAACAACGGCGGCGTGTTCGAGGGCTGGGGAACCAGCCTGTGCTGGTGGGCCAACCGCCTGGGCTACTCGGATACCCTGGCCCAGCAGGCAGCCGACCTGTTCTTTGGCCAGGAGGGCCTGAGGCTGAACATTATGCGCTACAACATCGGCGGCGGCGACGATCCCTCCCACCGTCACATCACCCGCACGGACTCCGCCATCCCCGGCTGGATGGTGTGGGATGAAACGCAGCAGCGCTTTGTGTACGACTACACCGCCGACCATAACCAGCTCAACGTGCTGCTGCGGGCCGTGCGGGCTGCGGGGGACAGGGCCCTGGTGGAGGCTTTCTCCAATTCGCCGCCCTATTTCATGACCGTCAGCGGCTGCTCCTCCGGCGGGGCCGATCCGGGCAGCAACAACCTCCGCGATGCCTGCTATGCCGGTTTTGCGGAGTATCTGGCCCATGTGACCGATTATATCCAGCGCGAGCTCGGCGTGACCGTGACCAGCCTTTCGCCCATGAACGAGCCCAACACCGACTACTGGCGATGCTTCAGCGACAAGCAGGAGGGCTGCCACTTCGACGCGGGCGAGGCGCAGTCGCGCATTCTGGAGGAGGTGGCCGACGCGCTGGAGCGCTGCGGCCTTTCCAGCGTCATCATCGCCGCCAGCGACGAGACCAGCCCCGACAAGCAGCTGGAGGCATGGTACGCCTACTCCGACAAGGCCAGGGCGGCCATCGGACGGCTGAACACCCATACCTACGGCGAGAAGGAAATCGACAGGCTGGGCAGCCTCGCCCGGGAGCAGGACATTCACCTGTGGATGAGCGAGGTGGACGGCTCCGGCACGGCTGGCGAGCATGCGGGCGAGATGGGCGCCGCGCTGTGGATGGGGCAGAAGATCATCTCCGACCTGAACGCCCTGTCCCCCTCCGCATGGGTCATGTGGCAGGTCATCGACAACCACATTTCCGCCGAGGGCATGAACGGCAATCGGGACTATGGCATGGTGGATGTGAACGGGGGCTACTGGGGTGTGGCCGTGGCGGATCATGACCGCCAGGACATTGTGCTGACGCAGAAATACTACGGCCTGGGTCAGTTCACGCGCTACATCCGGCCCGGCAGCACGCTCATCCACTGCGGCAGCGACGCCATCGCCGCCTACGACCCGGCAAGCCGGGAGCTGGCCATCGTGGCGCTGAACACCTCCGCCCGGGAGAAGAGGGTCGTCTTTGACCTGTCCTCCTTTGGGGCGGTGGGTACCGTTGCCCGGGCCGTCCGCACCAGCGGCAGCATGGCCGAGGGCGAGCATTGGGCCAGCCTGGCGGACGTCCCGCTCTCCGGCAGGAGCCTCTCCGTCACGCTCCGGGGCAACGCCATCACCACCTTCATCATCAGCGGCGTGGAGCGGTGACGGCAGGCTGCCTGACGAAGGCGGTGCGGGGAGGAAGCATGGAGCCGTTCAGCATGCAAGGACGGCTGCGGGGAGGTGTCCGATGACTGGGGAACGAATCAGGCGGCTGATGCTGCAATGGAGGGAGCAGCTTGCTTTCCTGTGCAGCCGTCTGTTCCGGGGCCGAAAGGGAAACGTCCTGTGGCGTCGCCGGCACAGGCGCTATGCCGCCGCGCGCCGCTCGCCGGTGCGAGTCCTGCTGATGCTGCTGTGCATGGGGGTCCTGCTCCTGTGCGCAGGCAGGCTGACCGGATATTTCGCGGCGTACATCTCCTCCCGCCAGGCCTCCGCGGACCTGCGAGCCATCTACTACGAAGCGGAGGACGGGCCGGAGGCCTCCGCAGAGGCGGCATACTCGCCTGAGCCCACCGCAGCCCCTGCCGTGGAAGCGACCGCGCCGCCTGCGCCGACAGCTGCCGCCACCATGGAACCGGCCCCCATCGCCACGCCGCGCACCTGCCTGGAGCCGGTGTCCTATCCGGAGAACCCCTACGGCATCGTCAGCAGCCGCTTCACCAGGCTGCGCAGGCAGAACAGCGACATCATCGGATGGCTGAGGATTGACGGCCTGCTCGACGAGGCTGTTGTCCAGCGGGACAACAGCTATTACCTGAACCGGGATTACCGGGGCTATCACAATGTGAACGGCGCCATTTTCCTGGATGAGAACTGCGGCCTGGACACCCGGCCCTATACCCTGCCGCTGTACGGGCACAACATGAAAACCGGCGCCATGTTCGGCTGCCTGCGGAATTACGAGAACGCCAGCTTCTACCATGCCAATCCCTGGGTCACCCTGGACACCATGTACGAGGATGGCCGCTATGTGATCTTTGCCGTGGCCACGGTCAGCACGGACGCTGCGGATCGGCATTACCTGAGCTTTGGCCAGCTGCTGTCGGCGAGCATCGCAAGCCGGGAGGCGGCGCTGGCATCCCTGAAGCGCCTTTCGCTCTATTCCTGCCATATCGACGTGGCGGCGGAGGATCAGCTCCTGCTGCTGATAACCTGCACGGGGGACGACAGCGAAAGAAGAATCGTGGCCGCCCGCCGCGTCAGGGAAGGGGAGGATGAGGCGCAGCTGAGCAGGCTTGTCCGGAGGAATACCAGGAAGTAGCTTAGGCGGCTGCGCGCCGCAGCGCAAAAGGGACGCTCCCGCAGGGGAGCGTCCCTTTTGCTGCCTGGATGGGCCCTGCGCTGTTTACGCGGCCCTTCAGCCGGACACACGGCCGCCGCTGCGCCGGCTTTCATGCCGGAGATGCGTGGTTCCTTTGTGGAGGCCCGGGCTGTTCGCGGGGAGGATGGTTTTGGAAGCAGAAGGATATGGCATATCGGCGCCGTTCGTGCTATACTATACGCAAATGCTCAGGTACGGTGTCTTGCATATGAAGGATGTACGCAATGTCAGTGATTGTTTTCACAGGCCTTCCGTTGCGCTGTGCCGCATTCGGCTCACCGGCGGGCAGGGGAGCGGATGCGCTGACGCTGCATGATGGAGGAAGCGATATGCCTAAGCGAAAGGATCGGCATGGTCACCAGCGCCCGCTGTACGTGAAAATCAGCCTGCTGCACTGCCTGATTATCTGCGGCGTTGTCGCGCTGCTGGTCTTTACCATCAGCCATATTGCGTCAGGCATTCTGCTTGAACAGAATACCGAAAAATGCAGCAAGGATCTGTTTGCGATTTCGCAAAAGATGGACATGCTCTTTGACGGCTATGAGCGGGACTGCAAGGCGATTATCAAGAATCAGCAGTATCAGAGCGCCATGAGCCTGGAGGAGGGCGCCAACAGGAATGAGAATGCGCTGCGATCCCTGAAAATAGCCATCGCGCTGGCGGATTTCCGCTCGGCGTATACCCGGATCCAGAGGATTCGCTTTTATGATGTGGCAGACCATACCGTGATTGACGACTATCTGGACAGCACCGGCCCCAAAGCCTCGAGCTCATGGGAGACGGTCGAGACCTTTATCGCAGCGCAGCAAACGCTGGACTGGACGGACTTTTCCGTCCGGAGCGGAGCTGCGCAGGTGTCGCTGATGCATCTGGTCAACAATTACAGCGGCAGGTTCATTGGCGTGTTGGAGCTGACCGTGGGCGAAGAGCAGGTCAACGGGCTGTACCGGAATTTTGAATCGGAGGATTTGCGCTTTTATCTCATCAGCGGGCAGGGAGAAATCCTGTCATGCAGCGACAAAGCGCGCCTTGGCCAGAAGCTGGCGGAGGAAGCGGCGCTGACGGATGTACTGCAGGCCGGCGAAGCGGGCGCGAATCTGCGCATGGAGAAGGACGAATACATCGTCGTCAGCGTGCCGTATGAGAAGTTCAACTGCTGGCTGGTGGGCCTGGCGTCCAAGCGCGCCATCGTCAAGGATGTGAACCTGCTGGTATGGACCATCATTTTCATTGGCGCCCTGGGCATTCTGACAGCTTCCGTGCTGGTTCGCTGGACCTCCAAGAAGAGCACCTACCCGCTCGAGCGTATTCTGCGCGTGATTGACAGCGTCAGCCACGGCCAGTATGATGCGCGCGTTGACCTGCATGCCGGGGAGGAGTTTCATGAGCTGGGGATGCAGCTCAACGAGATGATTGACAACATGGTCGGCATGATGGAGCTGATCCGCTGCCAGTCCGAGCAGAAGCGCATGTACGAGCTGCAGAATCTGCAAATGCAGATGAATCCGCACTTTCTGTACAATTCCCTGGAAACCGTGTGCGGCATCATCGAATCCGGCGACGACAAGCTGGCCATTCGGATGATCAACGATATTTCGCGCTTCTACCGCGGCGTCCTGAGCGGCGGCAGCTCCATGGTCACGGTCGGGCAGGAGCTGCAGATCACCCGGAAGTACCTGGAAATCATCCAGATCCGTTACCGGGACAGCTTTGATTTCAGCTGCGATATTCAGCCGGAGCTGCTGCAGATGGCCATTCCCAAGCTGATTCTGCAGCCGCTGGTGGAAAATGCCGTGATCCACGGCTTCATTGGCAAAAGAGCGCACGCGCAGCTTCGCATCGAGGGCCGCATGGAAAACGGCCGGGGCGTGATTGCCATCTCGGACGATGGCTGCGGCATTGTGCCGGAGCTGGTGGAAAAGCTGGCGGCAGGCGATTATCCTCAAAGCAGGCAGGGCAGCGGCTTTGGCCTGCGCAGCATTGACGAGCGGATCAAGCTGACGTTCGGCAAGGACTATGGGCTGCGCATCTGGAGCGAATACGGCGTGGGAACACGGGTGTCGCTGGTATTCCCATTGCAGGAGCAGGAAGGACAAGCATGAAGACGCTGTTGATTATTGATGATGAATACTATATCCGGGTTCGCGTGCGCAAATGCATTGACTGGGAAGCCCTCGGCTTTGGAGAGATACTGGACTGTGCCAACGGTCAGGAGGCCCTCGCCCTGATGACGGAGCATCCCGTGGACCTGGTTGTCGCAGATATATCCATGCCGGTGATGGATGGGCTGAGCCTTTGCGAGGCCCTGCGGGAAAGGCAGGCGGACACGCAGATCATCCTGCTCACCGGCTATGACCGGTTTGACTATGTGAAGCAGGCGCTGTCGTACGGTGTGGTAGAGTATGTCCTCAAGCCGGTGGACGGTGAAGAGCTTGAAAAGGCTGTGCAGAAGGCCTGCGCCCGGATGAAGCAGAACGCCTCGCTCAGGATCATCCAGCAGGAGAAGCGGGTGCTGGAGCATGAAAAAAACCGCTTGCAGCTGGAGCTGGCGGTGACGCTGCTCTTCTCCGACGGCTACATGGGCAGCAGAGATACGCCCCCGATTCTGGCGGACTTCGGCATCCGGGAGGCGGACAGCTATGCTGTGGTATACGTGCAGACAGAGAAGGCCTGCACG
The DNA here is from genome assembly GCA_051883775.1 of Aristaeellaceae bacterium. Lineage (GTDB taxonomy): Bacteria > Bacillota > Clostridia > Christensenellales > Aristaeellaceae > UBA11524. Next base: position 11,598 of record JBJEUJ010000113.1, read on the forward strand.
CTGCCCGGTACGGTCTGGACGCGCCTCGCCCATGGCCAGGTGGGGATTGTTGAGGAGAGCGCCCTGGCCCAGGTGACAGGGGCGCTGGCGATGGAGCCGCTGCTGACGGCGGGCGTCTCCGCGCTGCATCGGGGAACGCCGCAGGAGCTGCATGAAGCCTACCGCGAGGCGCGCTTCATCCTGGCGCAGCGGCTGATCACGCCGGACAAGCGGCTTTTTCACTACGCCGAATACCAGCACAACCGCCTGTCCTCCTGGCCGGAGCGGATGAAAGCCCACTGCCTTGCCCTGCAAGCGGATATACGGGATGGCAACGCCCGGAAGGTTCAGGCGGATACCGATGCGGCGCTGGCCTGCCTCAGCCAGGAGCGGGGCAGCGTGCATGAGCTGTATGTGTTTGTGCGCTGGCTCCTGCTGGAGATGCAGACGTCCGGCGCGCATGGGCAGAGGGCATGGGATGAACGCGCGCTGTTCGATATGCAGGCGGCGGAGATCCTGCAGAACAGCCGCTCCCTGCAGGAGGTGCGCCAGCAGCTTGCGCACTGCATTGACCAATATATGCACAGGGAGGAATCCGCCATTCCCGCGGCAGGCATTCTGCTGGTGAACAGGGTTCACCAGCTGGTGCGTGAAAATTATCAGGACGAATCGCTGTCCCCCAGCGGCATTGCACAGGCCCTTTCCATGAATGCCTCCTACCTCAGCGACGCTTTCCGCCGCTATGGCGGAGAGACCCTCAGCCATTGCATCACCAGGGTGCGCATGGAAAAGGCCGGCGAGCTGCTGTCCGGCAGCGACAGGAGCCTCACCGAGGTGATGGAGCAGGTGGGCTATAAGGACCCGTACTATTTTTCCAAGCGCTTCAAGAAATACTTTGGCTGTACGCCCACAGCGTGGCGCGCCGGGGCGGTGAAAACGGAAGGTGACAGCAAGCGGTAGAATCTGTCCAAAAATATGCCTAAAAAACCAAAATGGCTCCATTGGTGATTCGTCTTTTCGCCGTATAATGGAATCACAGGCTGCAAAGCCAAATACGATCGGAGGGAATCAACCATGAAGAGAACCCTGGCTGTTTTGGTGACCCTGATGATGCTGACGGGCATGCTTGCCAGCACTGGCATCGCCATTGCCGAGGAGCCCGTCACCATCACGGTGTTGACTCGTTACATTGAGAATGGCCCGGACGCCATGAACCAGTTCTACTATGAGCGCATGCGCCAGTTTGACGAGGAGAACGAGGACATCGTGATTGAGGACATTTCAGTCAACGAGCTGGACGTGTACAACCAGCGGCTGAAGTCCAGCATCGCCTCCAACGAATTCCCGGATGTGTTCATGAACTATGGCTACAGCAACATCAGCGAGTGGGTGGAAAACGGCCTGGTCCGCGACCTGAGCGATCTGATTTCCGCCGGGGACTACACCGGCCCCTCCAACGACTCCTACCTGATGCCCTGGAACTATACCTCCAAGGGAATTGAAGGCGTGTACGGCATTCCGACCAACGTGAACGTGGGCATGGTGTTCTACATCAACAAGAAGATGCTGGATTCCTTCGGCCTGGACGTGCCCAAGACCTGGGAGGATGTGTATGCCATTGCGCCTACCCTGATTGAGAACGACATCATTCCCATCGCGCTTTCCGCCGGCACGAAGGGCCGCCTGGCCCACTTCCACACCGCGCTGGCCATGCGCATGTTCGGCCTGGAGGTCCGCGATAAGCTGGTGTCCGGCCAGATCAAGTGGTCTGAGGGCGAGAGCATGGAGGTGCTCAACAAGTACGAAGAGATGATCAGCATGGGCCTTTTTGGCTCCGACGCCATCTCCATGGACGCCAGCGGTATGCAGGCAGCCTTCCTCAACGGTCAGGCCGCCATGTATCCCGGCATGCTGGTCAACTCCACCGCGACCCTGGCCGCCGCGGAGGAGGAAGGCGACTATGTGATGAGCAACTTCTTCTACTTCGAGGACAAGCCCGAGTACAAGGATCTGTGGTTCGTGGCGGCGGGCGACGGCCTGTCCATCATGACCCCCGAAAAGGAAACCGCCCGCCTGGAGGCTGCCAAGCGCTTCATCACTTACATGACCAGCCAGGAGAATTTTGACGAGCAGGCCAGGAAGAACGGCGCCAACGCCTTCCCGGTGCCCGTGGATTACAGCACGTTGGGCGTGGAAATCAGCCCTGTCCTGTCCGACTTCTTCGACAGCTACAACCAGCTGACCGGCGGCAGCGATGAATTCGACGTGTACTTCGACTTCCGCTCCTCCCAGGAGATCTTCCGCACCGAAATTCAGACGATGTTTGCCGGTGTTGACGCGGCCTCCGTGGCAGCTTCGCTGGACGCCCAGTACGACGCTGCGCAGCGTTAATGTTCCAGGCTTGACATGAGGATTTGGGACGGCGCATGCCGTCCCGGATCCCTTTTTTTCACAACAAGCTGCTTGCAGGAGAATCACAATGAAAGCAAAAACCGGAAACAGAAAAACGCTGGAGGCGGCGCTGCTGCTGCTTCCAACGGTGCTGATCTATACGCTTGTGATCGCTTATCCGCTTTTGAATATGCTCTACACCTCCTTCTTTGACTGGAACGGCATTCCCTCCTCGCCCTACGTTTTTGTGGGCGTGGAAAACTACGAACGCTTCTTTTCCGATATAATCGCCCGAACGGCGATCAGGAATGTCATCATCATCATGTTCGTCAGCGTGCTGGGCGTCATTCCGATCGCGCTGTTTCTTGCGACGGTGATCTCGAAGAAGTACTTTGGGCTTCGGCTTGTCAAGACGGTTTACTTTCTGCCGGTGATCATCAACAAGGTTGCCATCGGCCTGATGCTGACCTTCATCTTCTATCCCAAGGTGGGCCCCTTTGTCCGGCTGCTGGATTTCCTGCACCTTGACAGCAAGATCAACATGCTTGGCAACATGAAAACCTCCATATGGGTGTGCGCCTTCGCGGTGCTGTGGTGCAACACGGGCCTGCACATGATTCTGTTTTCCTCCGCCATGACGCAGATCCCCACGGAAATATACGAGGCTGTGGACATTGACGGCGCGACGTCCTTCCAGCGCCTGCGCTACGTGACCCTCCCCATGCTGCGCGGCACCATCAATATGTCGGCCATACTGCTCCTGACCAATGCCTTCAGGGTGTTCGACCTGATCAAGTCCCTGACGGATGGCGGCCCCGGCTTCTCATCGCAGGTGCTGACCACGCTGATCTATAAGAACGCCTTCTATTACGGTGAATACGGCTACGCTGACGCCATAGGCGTGATGACGGTCATTTTCAGCATTGTGGTTATGATGATTGCCAATACGCTCTTTCAGCAGCGCGAGTCCAGGAAGGAGCAGCTGGCATGAAAAACAAGCTGGTCAAGGGCCTGCGGCAGCTGACCGCCGGGCGAATCATCTACTTCCTGCTGGCTGCGGTGTGGTTTTTCATCACGCTGTTTCCGCTGTACTTTACCGTTGTATCCTCCCTCAAGCCGGACAGTGAAATCTGGGGAACCATGTTTGCCCCGCCGGTGAAGCCGCAGTGGCAGAACTATACGGATGTTCTCAGCAACGCCAACCTGTTTCGCTCCATCGCCAATTCCTTGATTCTCGCGCTGGGCTCCGTGGCCATCATGATCGTATGCGTGGTCATGTCCAGCTATGTGATTGCCCGGCGGCACATCCGCGTGGCAAACGCTGTCAAGATGTATCTTTCCGCCGCGCTGATGATTCCCCTGCAGGGCGCGGTGGTGCCTATTGTGCAGATGGTCGGCTACATCGGCGGCAAAAACAACTTCCTGGTGCTGATGCTGATCTATGTGGGGCTGAACATATCCATGTCCTCGTTCATCCTGACCGGCTATATCAGCGGCATTGAGCGCGAAATTGACGAATCGGCCGCCATGGACGGCTGCAACCTGTTCCAGATTGTGTATCGCATCATTTTCCCCATCGCCATGCCCGGCGTGGCGACGGCGGCCATTGTGGGCTTTCTGAACGTGTACAACGAGCTGGCCATCGCCAATGTTGTGATGACCAAGAGCAAGTACCTGACGGTGTCAGCCGTCCTGCTGAATTTCAAGGGCGATTATCAGGTGGAGCTGAGGCTGATTTTCGCCTCCATCGTGATCGTCATCATCCCCATACTGGTTTTCTACCTGCTTTGTCAGGAAAAGGTGGAGCATGGCCTGGCGGCTGGGGCCGTGAAGGGCTGAGATGAGGTGAAGCTATGATGCGCAAGCAACCGAACGTTGTGTTTGTCCTGACGGACGATCAGGGCTACGGCGACCTGGGATGTACCGGTAATCCTTACCTTCAAACCCCGCAGATTAACGCGTTCTACGCCGACGCGGTGCGCATGACGGACTACCATGTGGCGCCCTTGTGCGCGCCGACGCGGGGCGCGCTCTTTTCCGGGCACAGGCCGCTGCGCAATGGCGTCTGGGCGACCTGCTGGGGACGTTCCATCCTGCATGAAAACGAAGTGACCCTTGCGGAGGTTTTCCGCCAGAATGGCTACGCCACCGGGCTCTTCGGCAAATGGCACCTGGGGGACAACTATCCCTACCGCCCTCAGGACCGCGGCTTTGACACGGTGCTGGCGCACAAGGGCGGCGGCGTTGGCCAGACCCCTGATTTCTGGGGCAACAACTACTTCGACGATGTGTATTTTGCCAACGGCGAGCCAACGCCCTGCGAGGGCTATTGCACGGATGTGTGGTTTGACGCGGCGGAGCGCTTCATCCAGGCCCATCTGGATACGCCGTTCTTTGCCTGCATTACCACCAATGCGCCGCACGAGCCCTACCTGGTGTCGGACAGGTATGCCGCGCCATACCGCGGAAACAGCCAGATCGTTCATCCCGAATTCTACGGCATGATTGCCAATATTGACGAGAACTTCGGCCGGCTTCGGCAGAGGCTGTCTGACTGGGGCATTGAGGACAATACCATCCTGATCTTCATGACGGACAACGGCAGCTCGGGCTGCAGCGAGCTGGACGAAAACGAGCATGTGCTGCGGGGCTACAACGCCGGCATGCGCGGCATGAAAACCTCCTACTATGACGGCGGACACCGGGTGCCGTTTTTCATCCGCTGGCCGCAGGGCGGGCTGCAGGGCGGCCGCGATGTGGATGACACGGCCTTTCATGTGGACTTCTTTCCCACGCTGGTGGACCTGTGCGGCCTGACCATGCCGCCGCTCCAGCTAGACGGCGTCAGCCTGAAGGGGGCGCTGGTGGATGGCGAAAGGCTGCCCGAGGGCCGCGCGGAATTCATGCAGTACCATCAGTCCACCGTAGTGCCGGACAAATGGACGAGCGCAGTCGTCTGTGACAAGTGGCGGCTGGTGCGCGGCAGGGAGCTGTACAACATCACCGATGACCCGGGCCAGCGGCACGATATTGCCGCGCAGCATCCTGACGTGGTTGCCAGGCTGCGCCAGGCCCATGAGGAATACTGGACGGAAATGCAGGATACCATGGGCGTTTACGCCGCCATCTACCTTGGCGATCCCCATGAGAACCCGACGCGCCTGGACGCGATGGATGTGATGGGCGATGTGGCCTGGAGTCAGATTGCCGTAGCCCTGGCCCAGCGCTCCGCCGGCAAATGGCATGTGAAATTCACCCGGCCCGGGCGTTACTGCTTCACGCTGCAGCGCTGGCCCCGGGAATTGAATCTGCCCATGGACGCGCAGCCCTCCGTGGAGGAGCTGCAGCAGCTTGCGCTCTACAAGGACGCCATGGAATACTGGGCGGAAAGGGGCGGGCCTGAAGCCCTGCGCCTGGTGCAGGCAGGCGTATCGTTCTTTGGACAGACGCATGTCCAGATGGTGGAGCCGTCGGACACCTGCGCGGCATGCACGCTGCGCGTGGAGCAGACGGGCGAGACAGACCTGGAGGCATGGTTTGCCGACGCGCAGGGCGAGCGGCTGGGCGCGTACTACGTTTATGTGCAGCGCCTGCATGACTGAGGCGCTCCCGGAAGAACCGTACAAGGAAAGGAAGGTATGCCATGCAGCTTTCGCCACGACAAATTCACCTCGACTTTCACACCTCCGAAGAGATCCCCATGATTGCTGAGGATTTCGACGCCAAAGCCTTTGCCGCAACCATGAGGCAGGCGGACGTCTCCTCTGTCACGGTGTTTGCACGCTGCCATCATGGCTGGCTGTATTACCCCTCCAGGGCGTTCCCGGAGTTGATTCACCCGCACCTGCGCAACCGCAACCTGATGCTGGAGCAGGTTCGCGCGCTGCATGCCGAAGGCATCCGCGCCCCCATCTATGTCACCATCCAATGGGATTACCATTCAGCCCGGACGCATCCCGAATGGCTGATCCGCAAGCCCGGCGGCATGCATGAGGGCGGCCCCTTCAGCGAGGCGGGATTCTATCAGTCCCTGTGCGTCAATACCCCCTACTTTGACTTCATTGAGGCGCATACCCGGGAGATATGCGAGATGCTCGGGGATGAGCTGGACGGCTTCTTCTTTGACATTGTCGGCATTCGTCCCTGCGTTTGCGCCAGCTGCCGCGCGGAGATGAAGGCGCGCGGCATGGATTTCGGGGATGCACTGGCGGTGCGGGAGTTTGCCACGCTGGTCATGAACCGCTTCAAGGAGAGACTGACGGCCATCGTTCGCGAATACAGCGACAGCTGCACCCTATTCTACAACGCGGGCCATGTGGGGCCGTGCACCCGCGACAGCCGCGACGCCTACACCCATCTGGAGCTGGAGAGCCTGCCCTCCGGCGGCGAGTGGGGCTATCTGCACTTTCCGGCTTCCGTGCGTTACGCCCGGACCCTCGGCGTGGATCTGATGGGCATGACGGGGAAATTCCACACGGAATGGGGCGACTTCCACTCGCTGAAGAACCAGGCGGCGCTGGAATTCGAGTGCTTCAGAATGCTCAGCCATGGCTGCGCCGTGTCCATTGGCGATCAGCTGGAGCCCCGCGGCGTGCTGAATCCTGCAACCTATGAGCTGATCGGCAGGGTGTTCCGGCAGGTCAGGGAGCGCGAGGCCTGGGCCCGCCCGGCGCACGCCCTGACGGAGGCCGCCCTGGTCACCAGCGAATCAAAGCTCTTTGAGCATCAGATTCCCGCGTGCGTCATGGGCGCGGTGCAAATGCTGGAGGAGCTGGCCATTCAGTTTGATGTGATCGACACGCAGGACACGCTGGAGCGTTATGCCCTGCTGATCCTGGCGGATGATCTGACGGTCACCGCCGAATTCCAGCAGAAGCTGGACGCTTACGTGCAATCCGGCGGCAAGGTAATCGCCTGCGCGCGGGGCGGGCTGAATGAGCGCAACGAATACCCCTCGTGCTTCGGCACAAGGTATCTGGGCAAGGAGCCGCTGTGGCCCAGCTTCATCCTGCCCAGCGGCGATATGGCCAACGGCCTGGTGGAAAACAACGGGTATGTGATCTATGAGCAGGGCGAGGCCATTGAGCCTGTGCAGGCCAGCGTGCTTCTGAAAAAGCACGAGCCGTATTTCTGCCGCACGGGTGAGCATTTCTGTTCACACCGCTATACGCCCTCCGCCAGGAAGGAGGGGCATCCCTCCGCCGTGCGCTGTGGCGGCGTCATCCTCTTCAGCCATCCGCTGTTCACGCAGTATCGTCTGAACGCACCCTTCTGGTGCAAGCAGCTGATTGGCAATGCCATCGACCAGCTGCTGCCGGCGCGGATGGTTCGCCACAGCGGCCCGTCCACCATGACGGTCAGCCTCCTCCATCAGCCGCAGGAGAACCGTGTCTGCGCCCATGTGCTCAGCTATGTACCGGTACGCAAATCCATCAACATTGACCTGATTGAGGAACGCACGACGCTGTACAATGTGCAGCTGAAGGTCAACCTCCCCTTCGGGGTGAAGGCTGCCAGACTGGTGCCCGAGGGCGACGAGCTGGCGATTTGCGACGGCTGCGTCACCATCCCCAAGGTGGATGGCTATGCGATCATCGCCTTCGAGCTGGCATGATGACCGTGAGGCCACCGGCGGCCACACGCAATCCAGGGCATGCCCCTGACCGGGACGGAATTCAAGCGCCGTCGCCCGGCCAGGGGCCGTTCTTTTTGGGGGAGGGGGGCTGCCCGCTGTCAGGGCCGTCCTGTGCCATGCTGGCGAAGCGTCCGCCCGGGGCGAGCGTGCAGCGCTGCTGTGACCTGCTGCCAGCGCATGCTTTCCCCCTGCATCGCCACATTGCCGCCCCAAAAGCAGGAATTGACCGGCAAAGGCCGAATAATGCAGCAGAATACCTTTGGAGGCCGGAGCACAAACCGGCAGCGCTGCCTGCCAGGATGGGCGACGGCAGAAAAAAGCACAGGATGATGGGTCACACGATGCACCCCGGCAACGCATCGCGACAAGCATAGAAAGGATGGTATACCATATGCAGCTGCACATTGCCAATGAAAAGGGCGTCCCGATTCAGCCCGGCATGATCGGCCTGTTCTTTGAGGACATCAACTACGCGGCCGACGGCGGCCTGTACGCCGAAATGATCGAGAACCGCTCCTTTGAATTCCTCGACTGCAGCGGTACCGTGGGCGACTACTACGTGACCCACGACTGCGGCTATGGCTGGCATCCCACCACGGTCTGCGGCGAGGGCGGCATGGCCTATGTGATGGGCAGCCCCGTCAACCGCAACAACCCGCACTACCTGCGCTTCACCGCCGCGCAGGCGGGCCAGGGCTTCTGGAACCAGGCGTACAGCGGCATTCACCTGGAGAAAGGCATGACCTACAACGTCTCCTTCTACGCCCGGATGGTGAATTACAAGGGCGACCTGACGGTGTCCGTGGAGAAGGACGGGCAGGTCTTCGCCCAGGGCAGGGTGGCGTGCGTCCATGTGCCGGAAAAGACCTGGCAGAAGTGGATCCGCTACGAGCTGACGCTGGAGGCGAAGGAAACCGTATCCGGCGCGCGGTTTGTCATCGCGCTGGATCAGCCCGGCGTGGTGGAGTTCGACTTCATCTCCATGATGCCCGGGGACGCTGTGGCCGGCGTGTTCCGCAGGGATCTGTTCGAGCTGCTCAAGGGGCTGCATCCGGGCTTCCTGCGCTTCCCGGGCGGGTGCATCATCGAGGGCAACACGCTGGACAACCGCTACCGCTGGAAGGAGAGCGTCGGCGCGCCGGAGGGCCGCAGGAGCAACTTCAACCGCTGGGCCCTCCACGGCACGAAGGAGGAAAACGGCTGGCACACCCAGTACGCCCACTACAACCAGACCCTGGGCATCGGCTTCTACGAATATTTCCTGCTGTGCGAGCTGATCGGCGCAAAGCCCCTGCCGGTGGTCAATGTGGGCCTGGCCTGCCAGTACCAGTCCTATGAGCTGGTGGAGATGGATGAGCCGGAATTTGCCGAGTTCATCCAGGACGCGCTGGATCTCATCGAGTTCGCCAACGGCCCGGTGGACAGCCGCTGGGGCGGCCTGCGCGCGCAGATGGGCCATCCCGCGCCCTTTGGGCTGACCATGATGGGCATCGGCAACGAGCAGTGGCAGACGGACAAGGTGGACTTCTTCGCCCGGTACACGGCCTTCGAGCAGGCCATCCATGCGGTTTATCCTGAGATGAAGCTCATCGGCTCCGCGGGCCCGGACATCACCTCCGAGCGCTACACGGCGGCCTGGGATTTCTACAAGAAGGAATGCCCCCGCAGGGACAATTTCTGCTACGCGGTGGATGAGCATTACTACGTCAAGCCCGACTGGTTCTACGACCATGTGCATTTCTACGACGAATATCCCCGCACGGTGAAGGTGTTCTCCGGCGAGTACGCCGCGCATCCCGTCAGCGGCATGAACCTGCCTGAGGCCAACAACTTGACGGGCGCGCTGGCGGAGGCGGCGTTCCTCACCGGCGTGGAGCGCAACGCGGACGTGGTGGTGCTGGCCTCCTACGCGCCGCTGTTCGCCCGCATCGGCTACGCCCAGTGGTCGCCGGACATGATCTGGTTCGACGAGGAGAAGGCCTACGGCACCCCCAGCTACTGGGTGCAGAAAATGTACGGCGAGAACATGGGCACGGTGACCATCCCCATGCACGGCCAGGACAGGGCGCTGGAGCAGGCGCACCTGTATGTGAACCTGAGCCTGGACGAGCGCACGGACGAGATCATCATCAAGGCTGTGAACCACAGCGATGCGGATCAGGCCATCGAGCTGGCTTCCCCCGTGCCCCTGGCGGACACCATGACCCTGCAAATCCTCGCCTGCGCGGACGGCCCGGACAGCTACAACAGCCCCGCCGCGCCGGACAAGGTCAGCGCCCGCAGGGAGACCATCGCCTGCGAGGGCCGTCTGCCGGTGCCCGCGAACAGCTTTGTGGTGGCGCGGGTGAAGCGGCGCGGCTGACCTTCCGGCATCAGGAACGCCTGCTGACAAACCAACATGCCCTCCGCTGCGGAACAGCCCTTCCGCAGCGGAGGGCTTTTCTGTTGCCGCGGCAAAGGCGGACAGGACGTCTTTGCGCGCAGGGAACGCTGCCCGCACGAGCGTGCCATTCGACCGGCGATAGCATGAAAATTGGTTCAAAACAGATCAAATTGCATACAATCTTTTGTGAAAAATGTAGACAATGGGAAAACTGTGTGATATAATCCGTGATAACCAAACCAAACGGAAGGAAATCCACCAGATCGCGCATGGATGGTTCCTTCGATGTTTATGGGCAGCTTTTATTGCACGTTTATCTTATTTTATATGCCAGTCCCTCGGTTATAGGACAGCCTGATCAATGCTCTGAATGCAAATGGCCTGGGAAGGCTCTTAAACAATTCTGTCATTGGAGAAACCCGGAAGCATTGTCTCTAAAAGATGATAACGGAAGGCGGGAGGAATTTTTCATGAGAAGAATTTGTCTGCTTGTGTGCGTCTGTTTGCTTTTGCTGCCAGGAGGCGCGGTGATGGAGGGCAATGAAGCGCTGCCGGTTCCGTCCTTCAGGAATGTGTCGGTGCACGACCCGTCCATGATCCTGGCGGACGACGGCTGGTTCTATATCTACGGCAGCCACATGGCGGCGGCGAAGTCCCGGGATCTGATCGCCTGGGAGCTGATCTCAAGGGGGCCGTCGGATCAGGAATGCACCCTGGTGGAGCAGGTGCAGGAGCAGATGAGCGAGGCGCTGACCTACGCCCGGACCACCACCTTCTGGGCGCCGGATGTGGTGCAGCTGCGGGACGGCTCCTACGCCATGTACTACTGCGCCTGCGAGGGCTCCAGCCCCCTGTCGGCCCTGGGCCTGGCCTATGCGGACGCGCCGGAGGGGCCCTATGTGAATCAGGGCATCCTGCTCAGGTCCGGCGCCGCGGGCTACAACGCAAGCTACTATCCCAACGCGGTGGATCCCTGCGCCTTCTATGACAAGGAGGGCCGGCTGTGGATGGTGTACGGCTCCTACTCCGGCGGCATCTTCATCCTGGAGATGGACCCGGAGACGGGCTATCCGCTGGAGGGGCAGCTGCCCTACGGCGCCAAGCTGCTGGGCAACAACCACGCCCGCATTGAGGCCCCCTACATTCTCTACAGCCCGGAGACGGACTACTACTACCTGTTCCTGTCCTTCGGCGGGCTGGACGCCAACGGCGGCTACAACATCCGCGTCTGCCGCTCCGAAAGCCCGGACGGCCCCTATGTGGATCTGCAGGGCAACGAAATGATCCGCTGCGGGGGCAGCAACGGCACCTTCTTCAACGACCCGGACTACGAGCCCTACGGTGTGAAGCTCATGGGCGGCTATCAGATCAAGCCGGTGGCGGGGGAGAAGAACCAGATGAGCGTGGCCTACCGCAGCCCCGGCCACAATTCCGCCTGGTACGATCCGGATACCGGGCGCTACTTCCTGATCTTCCACACCCGCTTCGCCAATTCCGGCGAGAGCCACTCCGTGCGGGTTCACCAGATGTACATGAACGAGGACGGCTGGCCGGTGGTGTCCCCGCTGCGCTATGCGGGCGAAATGCCGGAAAAGGTGGCGGCGGAGAAGATTCCGGGGCTGTACAAGGTGCTGGACCACGAGCATGACATCAACGCCGTGGAGCATGTGTCCGATACCGCCGTGCTGCATGAGGACGGCACGGTGACGGGCTGCGTGGAGGGAACCTGGGCGTGCGAGGATGGGGTGCACATCACCCTGCGCACCGGGGAGGAGACGCTGAAGGGCGTTGTCCACACGGCGCTGGATGCGGGACAGAAGGAATGGGTGGTATGCTTCTCGGCGCTGGATGAGACGGGCGCGGCGCTGTGGGGCACCCGCGCCACCTGTCAGGAGGAACCGTAATGCCCGGGCCTTGAACCCGGGAAAGGATAAGGAGGGACAACACGGATGCGAAAAGGGATACTGCTGGCCCTGACGCTTGTGATGGTGCTTCTCTGCGGGAGCGTCGCTGCTGAATCGGACGATCAGTCCGGCTGGATGACCTTCTCCAGCGGCACGGAGAACCAGTATGCTCAGGTGCAGGAACAATACACCCTGCCGCTTTACGGCGGCGATGCGGTGGCGAGCGAGGCTGCGCTTGTGCTGGCCATCGGCGAGCGGGGCGATGCTGTGATCAGCGTGCCGGAGGATGGCCTGTACGAGCTGTGGCTCACCTACAGGAACACCACCCAGAGCGCGCTGCCGACCGAAATGGCAGTGACGATCGACGGCGTGCTGCCGTTCTACGAGATGCAGCGCGTGAAGCTCAAGTCGCTGTGGGTGGATGACGGCGAGTTCCCGCTGGATCGCTATGGCAACGAGGTTGCCACGACGCCCTGGTCGGCGGACGTGCTGCAGGACGTGGGCGTCACCGACTCCGCGGGGCGCGTGGACAGGCCCTTCCTGTTCGAGCTGACGGCGGGCGAGCATGCCGTCGCCTTTGAGGTGCTCAACGGCGGCGTGGAGATCACCGCCATCACCCTGCGCAGCCCGGAAACCGTGCAGGCGTACGCCCCCGGCAGCGCGGCGGGCGACGCGCTGATTGTGGCGGAGGGTGAAAGGATCGACAGCCGCAACAAGTCCTCCATCCGCGGCGCAGGCGAGTTCACCCCCGAGCTGAACCCCTACAGCGTGGAAAAGCGCCTGATCAACCATCTGGACGGCGCATCCTTTGACACGGCGGGGGATACCGTGACCTACCGCTTCACGGCGGAGGAGGAGGGCTGGTATCAGCTGGCCTTCTACTACCGGCAGAGCGCCAAGACGGATTTCCCCGTGTTTGTGGATGTGCGCATTGACGGGGCGCTGCAGAGCGAGGAGGCCCGCGCCGTCGCCTTTGACTACACCACCGCCTTCCGGCTGATGACGGTGGGGGACAGCCGGGGCGAGCCCCAGCGCTTCTTCCTCTCCAGGGGCGAGCATACGGTCAGCTTCACCATCAACTGCTCCATGCTGACCCCCGTGTACCAGACCATTGACGAGCTGCTCAGCGCCATCAACGGCCTGTCCCTGGAAATCACCCGCCTGACCGGCGGCGTGACCTCGGACAAGTACCGCGACTACAACCTGCTTGCCTACATCCCCAACCTGGTGGAGCTGCTGGAGGGCTGGGCGGATCAGTGCGATGAGGCGGTTGCCGCCATGGCGCAGTACACCGATGCTGACAACATGGGCCTGTTCTCCAACATGACGCTCTGCGCCGACCAGCTCCGCCGCCTGGCCAAGGAGCCGGAGGATCTGCCCCGCCGCCTGAGCGAGCTGTCCACGGGCTCCAACTCCGCCAGCCGCATGCTGGCCCAGCAGCTGCAGGACCTGGCGGTGAACGACCTGGCCATTGACCAGTTCTATTTCTACCAGACCGACGCCCAGCTGCCCGGCAAGGTGAACTTCTTCCAGAGCGCCGTGCTGAGCGTGCAGCGCTTCGTGTCCTCCTTCAGCGCGCAGGATTACTCCGCCTCCTCCGGCAACAGCGAGCATCTGCAGGTGTGGATGGGCCGCAGCCGCCAGTATGTGGAGCTTTTGCAGAACATGATCGACACCCGCTTCACCCCGGAGACCGGCATCGTGGTGGACCTGTCCCTGATGCCCGACGCCAACAAGCTGGTGCTGGCCAATGCCGCGGGCACCGCGCCGGACGCGGTGCTGGGCCTGCAGTACGTGGTGCCCTCCTACCTGAACATCCGCGGTGCCCTGTATGACCTGACCCGGTTTGAGGACTTCGGCGAGGTGGCCTCGCGCTTCTCCTCCGGCCTGTTCGTCCCCTATATCCTGGGGGACGGCGTGTACGCCATGCCGGAGACGGTGAACTTCTGGGTGCTGTTCTACCGCACCGACATCCTGAAGGCGCTGAATATTGAAGTGCCCAACAGCATGGAGGAGGTCAAGCTGATCCTCCCCGAGCTGCAGCGCCGCAACATGAACTTCTACTTCCCCACGGCGGGCATGGTGGGCACCAAGGTGTTCCCCGGCACGCTGCCGTTGATTCTGCAGGCGGGCGGCTCCATCTACGCTGACACGGTGGCGGACACGACGCTGGACAGCGAGGCATCCCTGAACGGCTTCCGCGAGATGACCGAGCTGTTCACCGTGTACAACATGCCCACCGATGTGCCGTCGCCCGGCTTCTATCAGCAGTTCCGCGACGGTACGCTGCCCATCGGTATTGCGGACCTGTCTACCTACAACCTGCTGCTCAACGCCGCGCCCGAGCTGGACGGCCTGTGGGACATTGCCCTGTATCCCGGCCTGGAGGATGAAAACGGCGAGGTGCAGCGCTGGACCACCGGCGGCGCGGAGACCATGGCCATTCTCAGCCAGACCGAGCGTCCTGACGACGCCTGGACCTTCCTGAAGTGGTGGTCCTCCGACGAGATCCAGAGCCAGTTCGGCTCCCTGCTGCAGTCCACCTATGGCTCCGAATACATCTGGCCCACTGCCAATACGGAAGCCTTCGCCTCCCTCCCCCTCAAGAGCAGCCATAAGAAGGTCATCATGGAGCAGATGGAGTGGATGACCGAGGCTCCCTGGGTGCTGGGCACCTACATGCTGGAGCGCGAGCTGTCCAACGCCTTCATCTCCGTGGTCACCGACGGCACCGACGCCCGCCGCGCCCTGGATACCGCGGTGAAGCGCATCAACCGCGAGACCTACCGCAAGCTGGAGGAGTTCGGCTATTACAAGGATGGCGTGATGCTCAAGGAGTTCCCGACGCCCAATGCCTCCGTGGTGAAAAAGCTGGTCGAGGAAGCCCGGCAGAAGGAGGGAGCAGCTGAATGATTACCAAGAAAAGCACGCCCTATTTGTTCCTGGCACCATTCCTGATTCTGTTCGTGGTGTTCATCATTGTGCCCACGCTGATGGCGGTGGGGCTGTCCTTCACCAACTACAACGCGGTTCAGGCGCCGGCCTTCGTCGGGCTGACCAACTACATCAACCTCTTCACCCAGGATACGGTGTTCCTGCAGTACGTGCTGCCCAACACCATCCTCTACGCCATCGTGGTGGGCGTGGGCGGCTATGTGCTGTCCTTCTTTCTGGCATGGTCCCTGTCGCAGATCACCAAGGTGCCCCGCACCATTCTGGCGCTGATCATCTACTCGCCGTCCATGACCATGGGCGTGGCCATGACGGTGGTATGGCGCACCGTGTTCCTGGGCAACCAGAGCGGCATCGCCAACTATGTGCTGACGCAGTTGGGCATCATCACGGAGCCCATCATCTGGATGCTGGATACAAACTACATCATGCCCATCGTGCTGATTGTGGCGCTGTGGGGCTCCATGGGCGTGGGCTTCCTGTCCATGCTGGCGGGCCTTTTGAACATCAACCCTGAGATGTACGAGGCGGGCGCCATCGACGGTATCCGCAACCGCTTCCAGGAGGTCTTCTACATCACCATCCCCTCCATGAAGCCGCAGATGCTCTTCGGCGCGGTGATGGCGGTGGTGAACGCCTTCCAGTCCGGCAACATCGGCGTGATGCTCACCGGCTCCAATCCTACGCCCCAGTACGCGGCGCAGCTGATGGTGAACCACATTGAGGACTACGGCTTCACCCGCTACGAGATGGGCTACGCAGCCGCGGTTTCCGTGGTGCTGCTGGGCCTGATCTACTGCTTCTCCGTGGTGGCGCGCAAGCTGTTCAGTGAGGATTAAGAAAGGAGGGAAACACATGGCGATCAACGGAAGCAAGGTCAATCCCAGGAAGTTCCACCGCAACCAGATCCCGTTCTACCTGTATCTGATACCCGTTGCCATCTTCATGGGCTTGCCCATCATCTACATCATCAACCATGCCTTCAAGCCCATGGATGAGCTGTTTGCCTTCCCGCCCAAGTTCTTCGTGAGCCATCCGTCGCTCATCAATTTCCAGAACCTGTTCCAGCAGGCGGCGGGTTCGTCCATCCCGATTTCCCGTTATGTGTTCAACTCCATCGTGGTCACGGTGGCGGTGGTGGTGCTCAGCGTGGTGATTTCCACCATGGCCGGCTTTGCCCTGTCGAAGATGAAGTTCAAGATCAGCGGCTTCATCTATGAGGCCAACAACATCGCCCTGATGTTCGTGGCCACGGCCGTGACCATCCCGCGGTACCTGACCATCAATGCCATTGGCATTCTGGATACCTACTGGGCCCACATTCTGCCGCTGGTCGCCATGCCCGTGTGTCTGTTCCTCATCAAGCAGTTCATCGACGGCGTGCCCAACGCGCTGCTGGAGGCGGCGCAGCTGGAGGGCGCCAACGCATGGACCATCTACCGCAAGATTGTGATGCCCATGGTCAAGCCCGCCATCGCCACCGGCGCGATCCTGTCCTTCCAGACCGTGTGGAACAATACCGAAACCTCCAGCCTGTTCACCTCCAGCGAGAGCATCCGTACCCTTTCCTTCTACATGAACACGCTGACCAGCGTGGGCACCGTGCAGGGACAGGGCATGGCGGCTGCCGCCTCGCTGATCATGTTTGTGCCCAACCTGGTGCTGTTCATCATCATGCAGAGCAACGTGATGGATACCATGGCGCACAGCGGCCTGAAGTAAGGAGGAACATGGAGGATGAAGATGAAACGAGTCCTTTCCTTCTTGGCGGCGCTGCTGGTGCTGCTGGCCATGGTGCCTGCGCAGGCCGCGACGCCCTACCGAACCTATACCGTCGGCACCACCAACCGGATGGTGGAAACCCAGACCGCCTATGAGCCCGTGCGCTACATGACGGACTTTGGCGATGTGACCCTGGACGACCCCCAGGACATGCGCCTGGGCCCCGACGGCAACCTGTACATTGCCGACAACGGCGAGAAGTACGTGCTGGTGATCTCCCCCAGGGGCGAGTTCATCAAGACCATCGGCAGCAAGAAAACCCTGCGCTCCGCCTACGGCGTGTTCGTGGACGACAACCTGAACGTGTATGTTGCCGACCAGAACGGCAACCAGGTGGTGGCCTTTGACCAGGATGGCAACGTGCTGCGCACCTTTGCCAAGCCTGAGCATCCCCTCTACGGCGACGCGCCCTTCAAGCCCAACAAGGTGGTGCTGGACAAGCGCGGCAACCTGTACATCGCCAGCCAGGGCAGCACCAACGGCATCATTCAGATTTCACCCGCGGGCGATGAGGAGAACGGCGAGTTCCTGGGCTACTACGGCGCCAATACCTCGTCCGTGTCCTTCATCATGGCGATCATGCAGCAGGTGCTCACCGATGAGCAGCTGGGCCTGCTGGGCAGCATTGTGCCTCCGTCGGTGACCAACCTGACCATTGACGAAAAGGGCATGGTCTACGCCGTCAGCCCCGCCGATGATTCCCGGGTGCTGCGCCGCCTGAACGTGGCGGGCACCAACACCCTGAACGTCAAGGCATGGGTGCGCAACGACGGCGAGACCAACGCGGCTGTGGCGGTGCATCCCTTCGGGTCCATCTTCACCGTGACCAACAGCGGCACCATCATTGAGTACTCCTCCGAGGGCGACCTGCTGTTCTACTTCGGCTCCACCGGCACCACCCGCATCGGCAACTTCAGCACGGTCACGGGTATCGCCGTGGATGAGGATTACAGGCTGTACGTGCTGGATTCCCAGCAGAAGTGCATCCAGGTGCTGCAGCCCACCGAGTTCACCAACCTGGTGCACGAGGCCTTCACCCTGTTCAAGGATGGCAAGTACGCCGCATCCAAGGTGCCCTGGACGCAGGTGCTGCGCATGAACTCCATGTTCACCTACGCCAGCGTGGGCCTGGGCGAGGCGCTCTACCGCGAGAACAACTTCGAGGAGGCCATGGAGGCCTTCCGCAACGGCGGCAACTACACCGGCTACTCCGACGCCTTCTGGGAGCAGCGCTCCACCATGATGCACGACTATCTGGGCACGGTGCTGATCTGGCTGGCGGCGATCGTTGTGGCCTGGCAGGTGCTCAAGCGGCTGAACCGGCGTCTCCACTTCCTGGATCCCCTGGGCAAGGCATGGCGCTGGTTCACGGGCCTGAAGTACGTCCGGCAGACCAGCTTCTGCCTGTACATGCTGCGCAACCCCTACGACTGCTGCTACGGCATCAAGCGCGAGGGCAAGGCGAGCTGGCTGAGCGCATGCATCGTGATGGTGATCTTCTTTGTGGAGTTCGTGCTGAACAAGTACTTCTCCGGCTTCCTGTTCAAGAGCACGCCGGACGGGTACTATGAGCTGTTCAACGACGTGGTCATGGTGTTCGGCGTATTCCTGATGCTGGTCATCTGCTGCTATCTGGTATGCACCATCCGCGAGGGCGAGGCCAAGCCGAGGGACCTGTTCATCGGCGGCGCCTATGCGCTGGCGCCCATGGTGGTATTCCAGCCCATCCACCTGATCCTGACCAATGTGCTGACCTACAATGAGGAATTCTTCATCACCCTCCTCAACGTCGTTTCCATTGGCTGGACGGTGCTGCTGATCGTGCTGATGATTATGTATCTGAACGACTACTCCTTCAAGCAGACCCTGTCCACCATCGTCATCACGGCCTTTACGGTGCTGGTCATGGTGTGCCTGATGTTCGTGCTGTATGTGCTGATTTCCCAGCTCATTGATTTCGTGGCATCCATTTACGGAGAGGTGGTGTATCGCTTTGTTAAGAAGGTATAAGCTCCTTTGCCTGCTGGCTGCACTGCTTCTCATGCTCCTGCCCGCCGCGGTGGCGGAGGAAGGGGAGGGCGCGGCTGTGGCTGAGCCCGCCGTGGACGCTGAGGCCGCAGGAGCCGACGAAACGCCTGCGGAGGAGGACAATGGGCTGCCCGAGGGCGTGCCGGAAACCTACCGCCTGGTGGTGGAGGGCAGTGAATACAACCTCTACCTGCGGGAGGACAGCATGTCCGTGGTGGTGGAATGCCGGGCCAATGGCGCCCTGATGTTCTCCGCCGTGGAGGACGCCTCCACCATTTCCTCCTCGGCCCTGGGTCAGGCGCAGAGCGGCGTGGTGATGCAGTATCTGGCCATCGGCTCCTCCAGCATCTCGCAGGAGACCGTGGATCTGATCTCCACCGGCAATACCCAGGTGCATACCATCGACTATGACTACACTGTGCCCAACGGCTTCAAGGCCACCATCAGCTACACCAACCTGGGCATCACCTTCTCGGTGGTGGTGGAGCTGGAGGAGAACGACCTGAAGGTGTCCGTGCCCCGGGAGGAGATCCGGCAGGAGATGTACGGCAGCTACAGCCTGTCCACCCTGACGCTGTTCCCCTTCATGGGCGCCAGCTACCTGGGCGGGGATACCGGCTACATGCTGGTGCCCGACGGCCAGGGCGCGCTGATCGAGCTGAAGGACAACGAGAAGCGCTACCGCAGCCTGTACTACGACACCCCCGTGTACGGCAGCAAGATCAAGGACGACAAGAACGGCGCCGGCAACAGCCCGACCACCGTCAGCACCGAGCCGGACATCATGCCGGTGTTCGGCATGGCGCACACGGACAAGGGCATCGCCTTCCTGGGCGTGATCGAGCAGGGCGACCTGGGCGCCAGCATCAGGGCCTATCCCAATGGCGCTGTGAACCTGGCCTATGACCGCACCAGCGCGCTGTTTGAGTACAGCTACCGCTTCACCCAGATGATGGGCGCGGCGGCGGGCTCCGGCGGCATGGACGCCCGGCTGCCCGAGCTGCGCAGCTTCGACATTGTGCAGCACTTCCTGTTCCTCTCCGGTGAAGAGGCTAACTACACCGGCATGGCCGTGGCCTACCGGAACTACCTGGAGGAGCACGGCGCCTTCGCCAGCGCGAGGCTGGACGACTTCGACGTGCAGCTGGACGTGCTGGGCCTGGAGAAGGAAAACTTCGTGCTGGGCAAGCAGAACGTGGTGATGACCACCTTCGAGGATGCGGCGGTGATCCTGGCGGATCTGAAGGAAAAGGGCGCGGGCAGCCTGAGCATGGTGTTCCGCGGCTGGCAGGAGGGCGGCCTGAGCGCAGCCCTGCCCACCGACGACTTCAACCCTGCGGGCGCGCTGGGCGGCAGCAAGGGCCTCAGGACCCTGCTGGAGGGTGCGGCGAGCCGGAAGATTGACCTCTACCTGGAGGCCGACTTCCTGCGGATGAACGCTGACACGCATCCCGTGCTGAGCTACAGCGCCTTCAAGAAGGTGGACAGCCAGACCTGGAGCCGTCCCACCTATGGCGATGTGTACGAAACCATGTACTACCTGACGCCCTCCAAGAGCCTGGAGATTGGTCAGAGCGTGCTGGAGAAGCTCCGCCAGGGCGGCGTGAAGGGCGTGTCGCTGGTGAGTATCACGTCCTTCCTGTCGGATTACTACGAGAACAACGCCGTGCGGGACGCCGTGTCCATGGCGGAGTGCTACAGCCGCCTGTGCCATGCGGCCTCCGGGAGCATGAACGCCCGCCTGAGCGCGGCCAACGCTTACCTGTGGCCCTGCGCCACCAGCCTGAGCGACCTGCCCATCACCGGCTCGGACTACATCTTCACCACCTGCGACGTGCCCTTCCTGGCCATCGCGCTGTCGGGCAGGATTCCCTGCTACGCGGAATATACCAACTTCCAGGCCAACACGAACCGCTTCTTCCTGCGCCTGGTGGAGCAGGGCATCCGTCCCGCGTTCCTGCTCACCATGGAGGATCCCATCGCGCTGAAGAACACCAACTCCTCCAACATCTACTCCAGCCGCTATGAGCTCTACGGCGACATGATCGTTTCCTGGAGCCAGGAGCTGGGCGCGCTGCATGAGAAGCTGGACGGCGCCTCCATTGTGGGCCATGAGATGCTGGGCGACATGACCCATGTGACCTGGTCCAACGGCACGGAGGTCTTCCTCAACTACGGTGAGGACGAGCTGACGCAGGACGGCGTCACGGTGGCATCCATGAGCTATGTGGTCAAGGAAGGAGGAGAGTAAACGTGGCAATGGTCAAGCATCCCCATGAAAGGCGTCACCTGACAAAACGCACGCTGCGGGAGTGGATCTTTGGCTACATCTTCATATCCCCGTGGCTGGTGGGCGTGAGCATCTTCTTCCTCTATGCCATGGTGCGCTCGCTCATCTTCTCCTTCAACGATCTGCAGCTGGTGGGCATGGTCATCACCCCGCTGAAGGACGGCCTGTTCAGCAATTACAGCAAGGTGTTCGCCACGGAAATCAACCTGCCGGTGGTGCTGGCGGAGTTCGCCATCAGCCTGGTGCTGCAGCTGCCCATCATCATTTCCTTCGCGCTGATCATCGCACTGCTGCTCAACAGCAAGATCAAGGGCCGGTCCATTTTCCGCCTGATCTTCTTCCTGCCCGTGATCATTGCGACCGGCCCCGTGATGGACATGCTGACCGCCCAGGGCGTTGCCAGCGTGCCCATGGTGGGCACCGACGCCATTGCCTCGGTGCTCTCGAGCCTGCCGGAGTTTGTGGCGGAGCCCATCAGCGAGCTGTTTTCCTCCCTGATCCTGATCCTGTGGAACGCGGGTATCCAGATTCTCCTGTTCCTGGCGGGCCTGCAGAAGGTGACCACCACCATGTACGAGGCCGCCAAGATCGACGGCGCCAATGCCTGGGAGACCTTCTGGAAAATCACCCTGCCCAATGTCCGCTCCATCATCCTGCTCTGCTCCATCTATACCGTGGTGACCCTGGCGACGGGCGGCAACAACGCGGTCATCCAGATGATCTACGACGCCACCTACAGCGCCACCAAGGGCTACAGCTACGGCGCGGCCTTCAGCTGGATCTACACCGTGGTCATCATTGTGATTCTGCTGCTGGTGTTCCTGCTGCTGCGTGAAAAGAGCGACAAGAAGATCAAGTACGAGGAAAGCCGCAGCGCCCGCGAGGAGCGGCTCAGGCAGCAGGCCGCCGCCAAGGCCGCCAAGGGTGAAAGGGGGATGGCAAAGTGAGCCGTCAAATGAAAATGGCCAGCGCCGCGTCCACGGACAAGCTGCCGATGCCGGAGCTGCTGAAGAAGAAGGCTGCCCGCCGGGAATCCGCCAGGAAGCTGCTGCTGGGCAACGCGACGAAGCGGGGCCTGCTGGCCAGCATCGCCATCTATGTACTGCTGATTACCATTGCCTTCATCTACCTGTATCCCGTGCTGTACATGCTCTCCCGCAGCCTGATGGACAAGGCGGATCTGCTGGACACCTCCGTGAAGTGGATTCCCAGCCGGATCAACCTGAAGAACTATCAGGACGCCATGCTGGTCATGGACTACGGCGCCAGCCTGTACAAGAACCTGATCCTGGCGGGGCTGCCCACCATCGCCCAGGTGCTGGTCTGCTCCTTTGTGGGGTATGGCTTCGCACGGTACAACTTCCCGGGCAAGCTGCTGTGGATGGGCATTCTGGTGCTGTCCTTCCTGCTGCCCACGCAGATCACCTCGCTGCCCAACTATCTGCTGTTCCGCAGCTGGAGCCTGGCGGACGGCTCCGTCAAGCCGTTCCTGCTCACGGCCATCCTGGGGCAGGGCTTCAAGAGCTCCCTGTGCATCCTGATTTTCTGGAACTTCCACAATCAGGTGCCCAAGTCCCTCATCGAGGCCGCGGAGATTGACGGCGCGGGCCACTTCTATTCCTACTTCCGCATCGCCGTGCCGCTGTCCACCGCCGCCATCGTGGTGGTTGCGCTGTTCTCCTTTGTGTGGTACTGGAACGACACCTACCTGGTGCGCGAGTATCTGGGCCGCGAGGCGATCTCCAACCGCGGCATCGGCCTGACCACGCTGATGATCGAGCTGAGCAAGTTCGACTCCAGCTATGGCGCCACCGCGGCCGCCTCCGCAGGCGGCTCCACCTCCGTGGACAAGCTGAGCGAGGCCATGAAGATGGCCGGTACCATGCTGGCGATTCTGCCCATGCTGATCTTCTACTTCGTGCTGCAGAAGCAGTTCGTGGAGTCCGTGGACCGCGCGGGCATCACCGGCGAGTAAGCCGCTTCCCCTGTATCAAAGCCTGCCCGGCTTTTGATAAATCAAGAAGGAGGTATCCTGTATGAAGAAGGTATCCCTGTTCCTGGTGCTGGTCATGCTGGCGACCATGCTGTCCCTGCCCGCCATGGCGGAGGGGGAATACAGCATGCCCGAGCTGAACACCACCGATCCCATCACCGTGACCTTCATGACCTGGGACGACTATGAGCTGACGCAGGCTCTGGCGGACAAGTTCATGGAGATGCATCCCAACATCACCATTGAGCTGGTGTATACCACCACCGGCGACGTCAGCGCCACGCTGCTGAACATGGCGGCTGAGGGCGCGCTGCCGGACGTGTTCTTCTGGCTGGACCTGGATCCCCTGCTGTCCAATCAGATGATGATGGACATTACCCAGCTGGTGGAGAACGACGAAGAGTACATGACCCAGCTGTATCCCTCCCTGCAGAACGCGGGCTATGTGGACGGCGAGCGCTGCTTCTTCATGCCCGGCGAGAACCTGCCTGCGGTTGTGTACCTGGACAAGGGCGTGTTTGACAAGCTGAACGTGGATATGCCCGGTCAGGACTGGACCTGGGAGGAAATGTGCGAGCTGATTGAGACCATGTCCGATCCCTCCCAGGGCATCTGGGGCTACAACTTCTTCATGGGCCCGGTGACCTGCGGCCCTCTGTCCCTGGTGGACAACTCCAAGGGCGAGTTCGGTTGGAACGGCGAGAGCTATGACTTCGAGGTGTGGGCCGAGTGCATGGAGCTGCAGAGCGAGTATGCGCGCAAGGGCTATCAGGCCCTTCAGGGCAGCGATGAGTACCTGGCCGTGGTGCCCGACAACCTGTGGCCCGGCGAGTCCGGCCATGTGGCCATCCAGATGGACGCCTACTGGACGCTGAACAACATCTACACCCAGGCCTACTGCCTGGAGCGCGGCGTGAACATGGTGCCCTACAACATCCCCGCTGGCGAGGACGTGGAGAATGCGGGCCGCTTCTCCTGGGTTGACTTCATCTCCATCAGCGCCACCTGCGAGCATCCCCGCGAGGCCTATGAGGTCGCCAAGTTCCTGACCTGGGGCAAGGACGGCTGGCTGGCCCGTGCTGAGCTGTATCCCACCATCATGAACGAGGCGGGCGAGCCCATCTATCGCGTGCCCGGCTCCATGCCCATGGTGGCCGATGACGAGGTCATCGCGGCGATGGCTGCCATCATGCCCGAGCTCAAGACCGCTGCCGGTGATGTCTACTGGTACGACTGGGAGGGCTTCCTGGCCAACTGCACCAACCCCGTGACCTTCGGCGGCCGCACGATCCCCGGCTTCAACAGCTTTATTGCCAACTACTATCATGGCTCTGACTTCAACGGCTACACCGGCATCGAGTCGGCGATCAACGCCAACGCGATCAACCTGTGGGACTATGTGGACGATCTGAACACCACTGGCCGCGAGTATTACGACCAGACCATGGAGGTGTTCTTCTCCGTCTACGGCCAGCCGTAACAGGCATTCGCCGCTCTGACGGCGCCAATGGGGGAGGAGAGCGTGGTTCGCCGCGCCCTTCTCCCCTCCGGCATTTTCCGCGGCTTTCCGGGAGAAAGCGGGGGAAGCTTTTTCCCGGAAGTCCACAGGGCAATCCATCCGGGAAGCACAGGGAGGTAGCGATATGAGGCGTTGGCTGATGGCGGGATTGTGCTGGCTCATGTGCCTGGCGATGGCGGCGGGGGGCGCGGCGGCGGAGGCGGGCACGCTGCGGGTGAACCCGTCGGAGGTGCGGGCGGAAATGAGCGATACGCTCTACGGCCTGTTCTTCGAGGACATCAACCATGCGGCGGACGGAGGCTTGTACGCGGAGCTGCTGAACAACCGCTCCTTCGAGTACGAGAACCTGCTGAATCCGCAGCGGTTTGACCATTACACCGGCTGGAGCTTCCGCCTGCTGTCCGAGGGCAAGGGGAAGATCGCGCTCATGGAGGATTCCCCCCTGCATGCCAACAACCCCCACTATGTCCGCGTGAGCGTGGAGGAAAGCGGCTACAACGTGGGCAACGGCGGCTACGGCGCCACGGCCATCGCGGGCGGGATCACGCTCAGCGGCGGGGCGGCCTACGATGTATCGCTGTACCTGCGGGATCAGGGCTATGCGGGTACGGTCACGGCGGCGCTCTGCCTGCGCACCGGCGAGCGGCTGTCGGACACGGTATCCTTCACCCCCGGGGAGCCATGGACGAAGCATGCCGGCGTGCTGACGGCCCTGCCCGAGGCGGAGGGCAGGAACGCCTATCTGCTGCTGACCTTTGAGGGCACGGGCGAGGTGGACCTGGACATGGCTTCCCTGATGCTCCGGGAGCGTTTCGGCAGCGACTGGCCCGGCGGCGGTCTGCGCGGCGATCTGGTGGAGGCGATGGCGGCCCTGTCGCCCAGCTTCCTGCGCTTCCCGGGCGGCTGCGTGGCGGAGGGCTCCTACTACCGGAGCAATTTCTACAATTGGAAGGACACCGTGGGCCCTGTGGAGCAGCGCCGGGAAAACTACAACACCTGGGGCTACATGCAGTCCTGCGGGCTGGGCTACTATGAGTACTTCTGCCTGGCGGAGGCCATTGGCGCGCTGCCGCTTCCGGTGGTGCACGCAGGGCTGCTCTGTCAGGCCCGGGAGACCATGGAGGCGCCCATTCCCATGGCGGAGCTGGACGCGTATGTGCAGGATGTGCTGGATCTGGTCGAGTTCGCCCGGGGCGGCACGGACACGGCGTGGGGCGCGCTGCGGGCGGAGATGGGCCACCCGGAGCCCTTTGACCTGCGGTATCTGGCCATCGGCAATGAGAACTGGGGCGATGTGTATTTCAACCGCTACGAGGTTATCAGCAAGGCGGTGAAGGAAGCGTGGCCGGACATGACCACCATTGTGGCGGCCGGCCCGGTGGCGGACAACAGCGCCAGCTGGAGCGCCATTCGCGCCCGCTTCCCCGACAGCATGGCGGATGAGCACTACTACATGGACAGCGACTGGTTCCCCGCCCATGTAAAGCGCTACGATACCTATTCCCGGGCCACGAAGGTGTTCCTGGGGGAGTACGCGGCCCATGAGGAGGCCGTGTCCGGCAAGCGGCCCAACAACCTTTACAGCGCGCTGTGCGAGGCGGCCTACCTGACGGGCATCGAGCGGAACAGCGATGTGGTCAGCATGTGCTGCTATGCGCCCCTGCTGGCCCGGGAGGGCATGCAGCAGTGGACGCCCGACCTGATCTGGTTCAACGCCACCCAGGTGCTGCTGACCCCGAACTATTATGTGCAGCAGATGTTCGCCGCCACGGCAGGAGAGCAGGTGGTGGGGAGCGAATGGAATGGAAGCAGCCAGGTGTATCATGTGGCGACCCGCAAGGGCAGCACGCTGTATGTGAAGCTGGTGAACCTTTCCGGGGAGGCCTGCAAGGTCACCCTGGCGCTGCAGGGCGTGCCGGACGGCGCGGGTACGGTGACCCTTCTGGCTGGGGAGCCGAATGCGCAGAACACCTTTGCCTCGCCGGAGCAGGTGACGCCGGCAACGGCGGCGTGCCAGGTGGCGGAGGAGCAGCTGACGGCGACGCTGCCTGCCTATGCCGTGTGCATCTGGGCCCTGGCGCTGGAATGAGCCGGACAGGCCCCCATGACAGAATACGATGAGGACAAGCATGAAGAGATCCGGGAGAGGCTGTCTGCTGCTGATGATGGCGGCGCTGCTGCTGCTGGGAGGCTGCAGCTCGGAGCAGACGCTGGTCAGAAAGGTGAACGAACCGACTGCGCTGGACGCGGCGGAGGAGCTGAGGATTGTTGAGCAGCCCTGGGACGGAGCGCGGATGCTCGCGCTGGCGCCGGATAATCAGAGCGGCGTGCTGATGGCGGACAGCGGCGTGCAGGTGCTGCGGGACGGCAGGGCGACGGCGGTGGACATTCCTGCCCAGGCCATGGTGCCCGGCTGCTCCCTGCGCATGGCCTGGTCCCCCAACAGCCGCTACTGCTGCTACCGTGGGGAGGAGGCATGCTATGTCATTGACCTGGCGCAGGCGCGGGTGGAGCGAATGGAGCCTGTGCTGAGCGCCTGCTTCAATGCGGATCAGACGACGCTGTGCTATGTCCGGGAAAGGGACGGGGGCAGCACGCTCTACCGGCGCAAGGTGTTCTCCGACGCTGCGGAGGAGCCCCTCCTGCTGGTGGATGAGCGGGCGGAGGGCGCCATGTACCGCACCACCAAGAGCCAGTATCTGGTGCTGGGGGAGAACCGGCTGCTGTGCCTGGAGCAGGTGAACGCGGGGCAGCCCTGGCAGACGCGGGTGGTGGCGGATTTCACGCCGTCAGGCATGACGGCCTGCAGCCTGTCCTACCGGGCGCAGACCGCGCTGTGCATTGTCAGCGGCGTTACGGCGGAAGGGGAGACAGCCTTCTCCGTGGTCAGCCCGGATGGGCAGGACTTTGTCATCGACCAGGTCAGCTGCTTCTCCCCGGTACGGGAGCCGGTGGTGGAAAACCTGCCCGCCGGCAGCCTGAGCATCCTGGCGGACGAGGCGCAGTATCCTGTCAGCCTCCGCCAGGTTCAGCTGAGCCCGGGCGGGCTGTATCTGCTGCTGTGGGGCGTGGAGCATGGCCAGTCCGCCATGTATCTGCTCAACCTGGACAAGGGCGGCCTGACGAGCGTCACCCTGCCGGAGCCGCTGCGGGATCCGGCGATCACCATGGCGGACTGGTGCGCGGGCAAAACGCTGATCCTGGCGGATGACGCGGGCAACGCCGTGCTCTGCAGCGTTACGGGCTGGGACGACTGACGGCCTGCCATCAAGGGGCCTGCCTTCTGTGAGCAGCAGACGGCGGGTCCTTTTTGTCCGGCTGATGCCCGCTGCGCGCAGGCCCGGATGCGCGCTGGGGCCTGCCCATGCTGCGCGGTCATGCCGGATTCCACCGGGCCATGGCATCGGGCGGCAGGGCGCGAAGGGGGAGCATGCACCATGGATGTGCTTCCTGGCCTTCACGTTGATCCCGTTCATGCTCTCCTTTCGGCGTTCCTTTGCGGAGTACAGCGTGCCTTCTGCCGGTCGCTTGAGGGCGGAACGGCAATAGCCGCTTGCTCGCCAGGGCCGCCCTGTTCAGCAGGCCCTGGGCGTCACCTTCAGGCGCGCCCTGATCGCGATTCCGCTGCATCGCGGTACGGATGAGCGTCCTCCAGCCTGGGGCAGCATGGCTTCTCCGTGACCGGCGCACCCATGCTGATTTTCCTCTCCGGCCTCCGGCAGACCCCGAGGAGCTGCTGCGGGGCGACGGCGCGTCGGCTCTTCAGGATGACCTTTCCGCCGCTCAGCCCCGCCATGCAGGTGACCGGCGGCCCCATGAACAACACCCATGCTTGCGCCCTGGCCAGGGTGTTCTGTGAGAACGCGATCAAGTGAGCGCCACGGGAGAAGCCGGGGCTGTCGCTTTGCAACTGGAGAAATCAGTCAAAACGCGCTGAATGCGAAGAAGCGGGATCGTCGTGCCTGACAACCCCGCTTGAGCCTGCAGGGAAACAAAAAATCCGAACCGGTGACCGGTTCGGATTTGTGCGTGGAGCATAGGGGATTCGAAGCGCGTCAATGTCTTCCCATGACGTCCATTGATGTCACTTCCGGCATTACTCTGTTTCCAAATAAGGAGATTATATCAATCAGGATCCCATAACATACCACATGGTTCATGGTACTGATAATGGTATTTGGTCAGGCTGAAGCAGTCGGGTTCAGTTCAGAATTATCCAATATTGTGCGGGTTATCACCATAGAGCTGGCCCCCAATACAATACAAAGCGTATCATATGCGCCGAAGACTTTTTGCTTCACATATTTTCCGGACAGATAGATTCGCACACGATATAACCCGGCTGCAATATGCGGTTATGGATGACCACGGATCTCGTTGGTTTCAACTGCAGGTCAGTGTTCTGTACCATCCTGAAATGTTCTATACAAGTGCTCCGCCATGAGCTTTATTGGAAGTGATTGCATGAACCAAAGATATACATGGAGAAATCATCATGTCATTCTTTTCTGGCAGTGCGCAGTATCTGAACAATACCGGCCAGTGTGGATGCTCTGGTTTCAGGCTTTAGCTGACATTCCCAGATCGTCATTACATGCCAGCCTATCCGGATCAGGCGCTGAGTACCTCCTGATCACGAAGGACAGTCCTGCCAAGCTTTTCATGCCAGAATGCCTCGCTCGACTTCGGCAAAAAAGCACCTGCAGCCTTCATGTTTATGCCAGAAGCAGCCATTGGCAAAAGATACCGTAAGTGCGAATGCTGTGGCTGTACAACCACCGGGCGTTCCGGCTTCGGCAGTCATGTGCCCTTCTTTTGCCTCACAATCCGAAGCAAGCTGCAGATGGTATCGATGACTGTTTTGCCCGGAAGCATGTACTGCAAGAGAAAGCCTCTATTCCAGATGGTCGATCCTATTCAATTACCAGCTGTATGGTTCAATGAAAATCTGATAGTATTGCGTAAGCGCCGGTTCAATATAGGCCTTGACCTCTTTCAGATACTCCTCCGCCGGCCTGTCCCGGATATCTTCTTCCTTGCCGGACAGGAAATCGACCACGCTGATCACCACGCCGCCCACCGGACTCTCCATGGCCGTTTCCCGTACAGCAGTGTATTTCTCAAACTCAAGTGCGGTCATGGCCAGCATGCTGTCCTTGAACTCAACAAAGGGCTGGTAGCATTCCTTCATATACTGCTCGTAAGAACCCACCTGATTCCCGATCAGCCCGCTGAACGAATCCGCCAGCTTCTTGCGAATGGGATGCGCCATCTGAACCGTTGTCATGAGATCAATCTGCGCGGAAAAGCCATCAGCTGCGTTGAATGACAAATTGGCAACCAGATTCGTACCATCCACAAACAATTTCCACTTGGGGCCCAAAACCGCTGCTGTCAGGGCTTCATACGCCTTGTCCACCGCGAAATCGGCTGTACACTGGCATCCATGGGTGATCAGCAGAAACTGGATCTGACTCCGGGAATCCTTGGTCATGTCTTTCAGGTATTGCGCAGCATAATCCATGCTGCTGTCGCCAAGGTCGCTGAATGCGTCGATGTATGGCTGGACATCTTCCAGGGTGACGGACTGGTAGCTGCAATATTCCTGACAGACATCCAGCAGAATGTCCAGCACATCCACGAGCAGCTCAGTCTGTTCGAACATAGTACTGTAGATTTCTGTTTTCTGACTGACGATGAGCTTGTTCAGATATTCATAGAACGCATCGTGCGTAAGCGCCTTCGTGCCGACAGCATCGTACATCTGCATGTAAGCCTGCCATGCCTTCCGGGCGTCCTGGGCGTCCGCTTGCCTGATGAGCTCCATATCAAAGCCGGCTATTTCCAGCACCTGCAGGATGTCCTTTCTCTCAATCGCCGTCTGATCCTTGGTGGATGCCAGCTGCTCCATCACCGATTTGGCCATCAATGCGCCCCGGGCCGGCGGAAGCAACTGAAGCTCCTCCAGGTCGCCGGATATGGTTTTGTACAGTTCAGCGGTGACATAGAATACCCGGTTCATGTCGCTATGATAGGTTTTATCACCGATCTGATACTGCCCGGAGTAAAGGATGTCATGCATGAGCACAACAGCCTGGTAGCCCAGCTGCAGTGAATCGACATAGTACTTCAGCTGATTCCGGGTACAGATGCACCTGAAGCAGTCGCCGCTTGTCATGTCTGTGCAGATGACCTGGCCTGTTGCCATGTCCACATAGTCAACCCTGACGTATACATTGATGATGTCATATTCGCCCATGATTTCTGGCAGCATGGCAGACGAGCAACGGAAGGTTGTGTCCGTTACACAGGCATCATTGAGCCTAAGCGTGTTTTCAGGATCGGACATATCCACCAGATAGACATTGAAGCCCCTGCCCGCGATGGGCTCATGATTGAGCTGCCAGCCGATTTCAAACATGTATTCCTGTTCAAGAACAGGCCAGAAAAGCGAGCTTCCGCTCATGAAGGTGATCTCAAGCGCTTCCTGCTGGCCGGGCTGTTCTGCCGTCGCAGCGCCGTCAGCGGTCATGGAGCCTCTGTCCTTTCCGGACACGGATGCAAGCAGCGCATCCGCGTCAAAGGCCAGCAAATTGGCAGCCTGTGAAGGCGTCGCATACCGGCAGTATTCCTCCCGAAAGGCGTACTTCAGCCCTTGCTCCACACAATACTGATGGGCCTCGGAATCTTTCACCACGAGGAAGGTTATGCCATCCGTATTCTGCAGCAGGCGTTCACGCGCATGAAAGGGGCCATTGGGCAGTGACACGTATTTCAACGTACCCTGCGGGTTCCCCAGATAGGAAACGGATTGATACGTATCGGGAATGACGATCATCTCCAGCGGTGCCAGCAGCGGTACGGCAGGTTCGCGCCAGTCCTCGCCGTATATGGCGTAGGTAAAATCGAATATGCCCGCATAACCGCCTTCGAGCGAACGGATGGTGTGAAACTGCTTCAGTTCGCCATTCAGGTAATAGCAGGAGGGAAAGACGACAACACTGTCCACCTCGGATGCCCTGAAGCCTCCGCAGGTGCCCCCGGCAACATCCACGGTAAAATGATCCAGCCAATCCATCGGGTCATCATATTCTCCGCGCTGAAAGGACGCCACAGGCGTGGTCATCATCAGGGTGCTGTGATCACCATTGCAGCCCGGCGCATGCGCGGAGTCCGCAGCGGCGATCGCTTCCGCCGCAAGAAGGACAAGGCACAGTACAAACGCGTACAGGAACCTGACAGCTTTCCATTCATGGAGACGCATATGAATCATCCTTTCCTGCGTATCACTCAGGTCATATCATGGACAGGCGCCATATCAGCATGGTACGCCGCCCGGTTTCTCCATGGAGAAGACATTTAGCGCAACAGACGGCTTGCAGCCCCGCGAGCTGCGGAACCTGTGATCCCTATCCTGCCTGACGCGCTGAGCCATGTGCACCCCTGCGTCTGTCAACGACACCGTTCGCTGCTCATGAGGCATCGGACGGCATGATCATCGCATACTTTTCCCCATTGTGCAGCCATGTCAATATCGTCATCGGATTGTTTGGCAGCTCCTCCAGCAGATCATAGAGATACATCGGGCTCCTTTGTACTTTGTACAGCTGATCGCCGCAGCAGATATACCCTGTCCCGTCTGCGAAGCCATCGCAGACAATCATCTGATAGGAAGAAATCGCTTTGCGCCAGATGATATTCATTGTTTCAGTCTGCAGGATGACCTTGTGGTCGCGGTTCATCAGCACGCACTGCGCTGCATCAGAATCGCTGACCATGTACAGCTCCTTATTGACAAGCTGGACATTACCCGGCGTGGATCCATTCAGCTTTCGTTCTTCGTCATCCGGAGAAACCATGCAGACATCGGAGCCTTTTCCCATGAGGAACACATCGTCGAACCAGTCAAGCAGCATGTCATACCCGGGCGCTATGGCGATGTCTCCGCCGCGCCATACCATACCGATCCTGCCATTCTGCACAACGGGCAGCAGATCATGCCAGTCGGGAAGCCTTTTAGCATTCTGCAGCAAGCCTGCAAAATCTTCCAGCGGGAAAGAGAACGCTTCGCTGTTCAGCCGCTGCCCCCGGCTGTCAATATACCATACCTGATTGTTGCTTGCAACAAAAGCCGTATCCGCATTGAGGGATGCAAGCATGTCCCACTGCGCATCTGTGATCCTGCGACCGGTTTGATCCACCAAGCCGCATTGCTGATCAGCAGTCCGGACAATGAAGGTATCATTGGAGAAGGACGCAACGGCTTGCACATCATTCGGCAGCGCGATGCTATCGTTTCGGAAATAAAGGGCTGTACTATTTTCCTGCTTGATGAAAGCACCCTTTTCGCCATTTGGCATGGTGATTACATCCACCATGCTCACCTTTTCCCATTGATTGGCATCGCTGAATAGAACATATTCGTCCCGCGGTCCGTTCCTGTAATCGTTGTACAGGGACAGGCACCATATGCCGTTGACCGACTGGCTGTAGCAGCCATTCCAGACAGGATCGATGATGTAGGTCTGCCGGGCGACATCGTATACACCGTACTGCCTCTGGTCATCCGTCCTGACCGTAACGATAAAGTAATTGTCACGGATTTGTTCAAGCGATTCGCATGAAAGTGAAACGTCGGTGCCCGTGTGCATATTGATGATATGCCACATATCACCCACCTGACAGGTACAGTATGTATGATCCAAAATATCAACGAAATCATCACTGATTGCCGGAACAATCTGTTTCTTGTTATCCAGGTCATACAGGCCCATCAGCTGGCCGTCACACAGCGTTGCATACCAATGTCCGTCATGTTCATTGACATACAAGCTATCATAGGCAGGCTCCAGGATGACATTCAGGTTTTTGTCCAGAATGCCTTTCTTCTTGTCAATGGCTACGATATAGTAATCGTCCTCTGTGCGATCGATATGATCGTATATACCCGGCTGTACGGCGTATGTGCCCTGCTTGTCAACGATACCGTATTCACACATCGCAGACATATGACGGCTTTCGATTTCTTCGTCCACGGTGATCTGAAGCACCGCATAGCCATTCACAAAATCCATCGATGAGCATGGTGTATAGGCACATTTGCCCACCTCATCCTTCCATTGCAGCACATTGTGTCCATCGATATCCAGATAGGAGATTCCCTCCCACCACTCGTATACGCCAATCAAGCCTTCGGAGTACGTGCCGATATCTTCATAGGAGCGATCCTGCGGAAGCACCTGATGGCCCTGACGGTCGATCAGCTGGCAGGATGCATTGGTCATATACACCTTGGCATAGCCATTGGCATCAAAATCCTCAGCATACACATAGGTGGGCGGAACGGTCACATTGCCATGACGGTCAATGAAGCCATAAAGCCCGTTATCGGGATTTCCGTTTGAATGAAGCGTTCCTACAAAGAATCTGGCGAAGCCGTTGACGAAGGGATACACGTAGTCGGCATCACCAATATCAATCCATGTTGTCCGATCATTTGCATCCTGAATCATGGACGATTGTTCTGCATGGCAGATCGTCCCAAGCATCAGAACAGCCAGGAGTACCGCAAGCATCATCTTCGGTCGCAGCTTCATCAAGGATAACCTCCTTTTTTCATTCACCATTCCAGGCCACGCACAGAACCTTTGGGAAAAGCTTCCGCTATGCTCTGTATTACGCCCAAGAGGGTTTGATGATCAGTACGGGAACAATGTCATGAGCGGAGACAGTCTCTATCATATCAAAGATGATATTGCTATAGGAAACCAACGCTTTCAATACAGCTTTGCTAAGCTGTGTTGCAATGCTGAAGCGTTTGTTTATCCGGCTTTTCCACACCGAAGCAACCCACCTCATCAAGGCTGCATATCACACTGGCTGTACTCGTTGTTGCCCACGCCGACCACGGTGCCGTCGGCCTTCAGGCCCACGGTATGATGTTCTCCTGCGCTGATGGCCACGATGTCTTTCCAGCCGCTCACATCGCACTCACCACACCCTTTAGGGCCTTCGGCGACAACGGTTCCATCGGCTTTCAGGCCAACGATGTGGGAGCTTCCTGCACTAATGGCTGCGATGTCTGTCCAGCCACTCACATTGTACCGATTGGCCCACTTTCCTATAACGATAACGGTGCCATCAGCTTTCAGGCCAACCGTGTGGTAACTTCCTGCACTGATGGCCACGATGTCTGTCCAGTCACTTACATTGCACTGCCCATCGAGATTCAATCCCAAGGCTACAACGGTGCCATCAGCTTTCAGAGCAACAATGTGGCTCTCTCCTGCGCTGACGGCCACAATATCTCTCCAGTCACTCACATTGCTCTGATCGAACCAAATATCTCCCACTGCGACAACGGTATCATCGGCTTTCAGACCAACGGTGCAGCTACACCCTGCGCTGATGGCCACGATGTCGCTCCAGTCACTCACATTGCACTCACCGTGCTCATTCCACCCCGCAGCGACAACGGTGCCGTCGGCTTTCAGCCCGACGGTGTGATGTACTCCTGCACTGATGGCCACGATGTCTGTCCAGCCGCTTACATCGCACTCGCCGTACTCATTGCTGCCCACAGCCATCACCGTTCCATCTTCCCTCACGGCTGCGGTATGGTAGCCACCTACAGCAATGGTATTCTGCCCGGACAGGACGCGCGTGGTGGTCTGTTCGGGCTGCGTACTGCTTTCGGGGGATTTCTTCCTCAGGTAGATCACCTCGCCGCCTGTATTCAGCGAGAGGCTTCCGTCCTCATGCAACGCAACATATTGGTTGTCACTGACATACAGCATGCCGTCTTTCAGTGTCATCCGATAGGACTCTGACGGCTGCTGAAACAGCTTGTCCTGGTCGCCCGCAAAGAACAGCGTCATCGTACCATGATCAATGACGATCCCGAAAAAAAAGTATGACAGCGACTTCGGAATCCCTACGTCGCCCTTGATGACATAGGCGTCATGCCATGTGCCGTCGAACGCATCCATGGATGCCGCAGGAATGACAGCGGGTGTATTGGCTTCCGCCGAAGCGCTGCGGCCAAAGATAACAACCGCGTTTCCATGGATGCTGACCAGATGGCCGTCAATCGCATAGCAGGTTTCAAAGAGAGAAGTGCCCCGGTACAGGCGCAGACACCCGTCCTCAATGCGCCAGGTATAGGCGTTGGCAGACCCCTGCTCAAATGTTTCAGCCGTCCCATCCTGATTGATCTGCAGCACCATGTTCTCCCCGAGGACGGATGGATCAAACAGCTCGCCCTGGTATTCCGCGTAGGTGGCATACCAGCGGCCGGAACAGTCCCACTGGGTACCGCCTTCCTTCCTGACGCCCACATCCTGAATCATGGATGACTGTTCCGCATGACCGATTGTTCCAAGCATCAAAGTGGTCAGGAGTACCGCAAGCAACATTTTCTGTCGAAGCTTCATGAAGTATACCCCCTTTTTTTCATTCATCATCGCAGGTCAAACACAGATTCTTCGGGAAAATACTTCCGCTATGCTCTGCTTACTCCCACGCAGGTTTTAGAATCAGCACGGGAACAATGTCATGGGCAGAGCCGGGTTCAGCCGTTTCAAAGGCGATGTTGCCATAGGTGTCCGACGCCTTCAGTACAGCTTCTCGAAGCCAGAACTCGGACGCGCCCATCACATACGTATACCTTTTCTGGGAGCTTCCGCTCCTTTGATACACGTATTCGGATACATTGGCATCGACAACGGGATAACCGTAATTGGTCCCCCCCTGACGGGGCGCCTGATAGTTTTTGAATATTGCTTCGATTTCCTCCCGGGAGAGGATGGTGACTTCTTCGATCATTCTGGCTTCAGCAGGAGAAAACGCAGCATGGACAAAATCCTCGTTCAGCCATTGGTACAGCGAGCTATCTTCCCAGGCAACCTCCGCCGTGCCGGTGTGATAGGGCAGATACTCAAGCGCATTCGATGCCATGAGCATGATTTTTGATGAATCATTCAGATAAGGAATGTAAGACCATCTGATTGCCTCCGGCCCATTGCCGGTATTGCCATCCTGTTCATAGCGTCCGAATACCGGCGAAGTATCCTGTGCATGAGCAATCGCGGTACTGATTGGTTCACTGCAATGATCCAACCAGCAGGTGTAGGCGGTACTCATCAGGGTATCGGCATAGTCAGTACTTAAGCGATCGTAAACCTGCAGCAGATCCAGGAACACCTGGTGACTTGTGCTGCAGTAGGACTCAGGATCCTGGTAATCCGCCATCAACCGCTTCGTGAACTTCAGCATGTTGTCAGGCGAGTCAAAAAACGCATGGGTGGATGCCTGAATATATGCCAAAGCTCTGGGGATATCGTTCAGCCAGTGATCATAGGCAATATTCAGTAAGGGCCCGATGGCTTCTGCGTCAACAAACTCATAAATCGCAAGCAAATCCGTGAAGGCCTGACCGCTTGTATAACGGGTGGATTCCGTATCCTGATATTCGGTCAGCATCCTTTCTGACAGGCTTCGGATTCTGTCCCGGGCATCCTTGACGCCATTGGCTTTCTGATAGAATGCAAGCGCCTTGAGCACATCAGAATTCTCATATTTCCTGCCTTGCAGATAACAGTATTCTTCCACTGTGCGAACGCCCTTGATCAGCACACCGTCCTGCAGCACCAGCTCAATCGCGCCGTCCGTGTTCGTCCGGAAAAGGCCTGTTGCATAGCCGTAGTAGCCGAAGCTGAAGTCGGAGAAGGTAATCCCGGCAAAGCATTCGCCCTCCCGCAGCTTATTGAGACGCTGCGAAAAAGATTGCTCCATGCTGTACGAGGCTGTTACAGGAATGTCAAGCCAGTTCGTTATGGCGACAGGTATATCCAACCAGTTCGATTCGGCGGCAGAAACATCCTGCCAATTCATTTCGATGGTATCATCCTCCCGGATGGTGATACAGACAAACCTGTCATCCTCCAGAAAGCCGCCATATGTATCCACAAAGTCGACCTTTGTCAGCGAGAACAGCACGCCCGCTGCTGCGCCCGCGACCAACAAAACAGTCAGAACCGCAACCAGACACTTCACGCTTTTGCTTTTCATACTTGCCGATTCCCTCCATTGATATTATTGTCCGTAGCTGAACAGTGAATCCACGTCAATGGAGGTGACGCCCTTTTTCAGCGTAACCTCCTCAAATTCAATGGTGTCGTTTGCGATTTTCCCGGTGATGCTTTGGCTGAAGCCGTAGGCCATCACAGTGAGCGTCAGCGTTGAGCCCTCCACCCTGTAGCTGCCGGAAACAGGAAACCCCAGGACATTGGTCGTTGCAGTGCCATCCTTGTTCAACTCGACCGTCATCGGAATGCCGAGCGCATTCATACCGCCATAGACGCCGGAATAATCCTTGCTGCACCCGGCAAGCAGCAGAACTGCCGCAGCAAGCGAAACCGCAAGCCATCTTCTTTTCATGGTGTTTCATCCTTCCATTCATTCGTACTGACAACGGAATATCCTTATTCTATCCGGAACACAGGGAAGGAGCAAACCGCCTGTGTTGCATATGCTGCCGCTGATCATTTTCCGTTGCAAATTGGCAAGAAAATCTTTATAATTTATGTAGATGTTTCCGCATTTCCTTCTGCAGGAGGTGTTACTCGATGCTGCCTGTTGTTTTGCTGGATGATGATGTCCACTATTCCAGCATATTCTCCTTACGCTTGCAGCGTGTCGCGGAGAAGCTGGGCTTTCCCTGCGAGCTTCGGCTGTGCGCCGAGAGCGCAGAGCAGGTTTTCACCTATGCCCAGGCGCATCCCGAGGGCAACCTGTACTTTCTGGATATTGAGCTGAACGAGGAAATGAACGGCCTGGCCGTGGCACGTCAGCTGCACCTGCTGGATCCGCATGGGTATATCGTTTTTATCACCGCTTATGAACACTATATCTGGGACGCCATGCATACGCATGTGTTCGACTATCTGCTCAAGCCGCTGACGGATGAAGCCATTGCCGCCTGCCTCCGCGGCATCAGCCGTGACCGGCAGAAAAAGCCCTTGTCCCGCTACAGCCTGGTTGTGCACAGCGGCACCCATACAATGATGATGAACCAGGAGGATATCCTCTATATCCATGTGAACGGCAACTATCTCACCGCCGTCATGCAGCAGAGCTGTCCGTATCAGTGGTACGGGCGGATGCGCCAGGTGGCGCCGCTGCTGGCAGAGGGTATGTTTATGCAGATCAACCGCAGCGACTGGGTGGCGCTGCGGCACATTCAGGGGCTTGATGCCAATGACAGCTGCTGTGTGCTGTCCAATGGCGAAATCCTGTCCGTATCCCGCCGCAGACTGGCGGAGCTCAGGAGCGCCCTGCAGGGGAGGGCTCAGCAGTGATCAGCCTGGAGGTGTGCTGCGTCTGGTTCATTGTCAACATGGCAGACGGATCGATAATGTACCTGTTTTCCAGCATCATCCTGAACAGAAGGGTGACCTGGTCAGGATGGCTGGGCTATCTTTCCATCCTGATGGTGGTCGAGCTGGCCTC
The DNA here is from genome assembly GCA_051883775.1 of Aristaeellaceae bacterium. Classification (GTDB taxonomy): domain Bacteria; phylum Bacillota; class Clostridia; order Christensenellales; family Aristaeellaceae; genus UBA11524. Next base: position 50,962 of record JBJEUJ010000113.1, read on the forward strand.
CATGCTGCTGATGGACGGGGGCTTCAGCGGCTGGAGCCTGTTGCTGGGGCTTGCGGAGCTGATCGGCATAGCGTTCATGGTGTTCCGCTACAGGGGCTGGGAGCTTGCCATTGGTGTGGCAACCATGCTGTGTGTCAATATGACGCTGGCGCTCTTGTCCGGAGGGGTGTCCATGCTGCTGCTGGGGGTGGAGCAGGTCAATGCCCTGATGCTGGATTGGCGGTGGCCCCGGCTGACAATTGTCGCAGCGCACCTGCCGCTGCTGGTGCTGCTCCTGCCGGTGTACCAGCTGCGGAACTGGTGGCGGAACCGTCGTGCGGAGCTGCCTGATGGGTTCTACTACATGCGCGCCCTGATTCTGCTGGCGGCTGCGGTAACCTGTATTGTGCTGCTGTTCAATCAGCTGCAGAGCATGGCGCTGGCCCAGCGGCTGAACCAGGTGGCGCTGCTCTTTGGCGTGGCAGCCGCAGTGCTGGCCATATGCCTGGCGCACCTGGCCCAGGATGTACGCTATCTGGGCATGCGCAAGCGGCATGAAACCCTGTCCCGGAGCAAGCAGCTCAATGACGCCCTGGTGGAGGATATGCGTCAATTCCGCGGCAGCATGATCGCCATGGTGGATGGCCTGGGCGATGTGCTGCTGTCCGGCGCGCCCGAGGCCCAGCGGGCCTACTATGATCAGATGGCGCGGCAGTGCGCCCGGATCAACCATGAGAATGTACTGACCCTGCAGCGGCTGAATGAACCGGCGCTGGCCACGCTCCTGCTCAACAAGCTGGAACGGAGCAGACAATATGAGCTGCCCATGTACCTGCAGCTGACGGGTATGCCCGCCTTCAGCCGAAGGGTTCCATCCGCCGTATTGTGCCAGGCGGTGGGCGTGCTGGTGGACAACGCCATCGAGGCGGCGGCGGACTCCGAATATCCCCGGGTCAGCATTGAGCTGGCACAGATCCCCAGGGGTGTTGAAATCAATGTGCTGAACACCTGCCCGCAGGAGCTTGACGTTCAGCGCTTTCTGGATGGAGAAGCCCTGTCCACCAAAGGGGAAGGGCATGGGGACGGCCTGGCCAGCGTGGCGGCCCTGTGCAGGCGGTACCCCTGTATGCAGCTGAACAGATATGCCCGGGGCCGCTTTATCGAATGCTCGCTGACAATCCGATAAGCAGGAGGCACAGCAGGAATGTACACAACCGTGGAGTACTGGATCACTCTGGTGCTGAGAACCCTGCTGGATTGTGTCAACATGTACGCCGTTTGCTCCGCAGCGGTGGATGAAAAAATGACGGTCAGAGGCTACCTCCTGTTCTGCGCGCTGGAGACCGCCGTGGAGTGGGGGTACTGCCTGATCTGGGCACCGACCTATTCGGGCACCGCGTTTCTTGGCGCCATGGTGGTGGTGATGCTCCATGCGCGCATTGTGTATCACCGCCGCGGGCGGGCGTTTCTGCGGGCATCGGCAGCCATGCTGCTGGCGCAGTGTGCGTTCGTGGCGCTGTGCGCGCCGGTGGGTGTGCTGCTGTGGGGTGCAGAAAAGGCTAATGCCATTGTTGTCAGCAGCGGGTTTGACCGTGTGCGGCAGAGCGTGCTGAACGTAGCCCTGACGCCGCCCACCTGCCTGATCATCCGCCAGGTGCGCAAGCAGGCGCTGCGCTGCAGGGAGAAGGCGTCGGACATCCTGTACATGCTGCGTTCCGTGCTGCTGCTGGCGGTGGCGGTGGTATGTGCCTTTGTCCTGCTGAACCAGACCTCCTCCCTGACGTCATCCTCCCGTTTGCTGCCCATCACGATCAGTCTGATGGCCATCTGCCTGATGGCCTTTGTGTGTCTCTCCTACCTGATTGAGGACTTTCATTTCCTGAGCATGCGCCGCATGAACGACACGCTGGAGAGGCAAAAGCGGATGACAGAGGCGCTCATTGAGGATACGCGGCATTTCCGGCACAATGTGCTGAACATGATCTACGGCTTTGAGGGCATGCTCCTCAGCGAAGACCCGGAGCTGCGCCTGCGTTATTATCGTCAGCTGGCCGGCGAATGTGCCAAGATCAACAATGAGAATATCCTGAACCTGCAGCGGCTGAACCATCCTGACCTGGAGGCGCTGCTGCTGGGCAAAATTCAACAGGCGCACAACCTGAACATTCCGCTCTTTGTTACCATCGGGAAGCTGCCGCGCATCCGCAAGGCTTCCGGGCTTGCGCTGCATCAGGCAATGGATCGGGCGGTGGATGACGCCATCCGCATGGCGCAGAGCAGCGCCGATGCCCATGTTGGCGTATGGCTTGGCCTCGAAGGCAGCAACATCGGGCTGCGGGTGCTCTGCACCTGTGATGCGCCTGTCGCTCAGGATCGGAATGGCGCCCTGCTTCCGGGCATGGAGACTGTGCAGGCTGATGTGCCCGTCATGCTGCAAAGACAGGGCAGATTCCTGATCCAGACCATGATGTTTTTGACGTAAATCCTCTCATTTTCCCAACAACAGATCCCCCTGTTGTCGATGAACAACCATGATCGGAGATCATTTGCCCGGTAAGAAAGACCACTAAAGTCGAACAGTAAAAAAAGCGGAAATGTCATTTCTGACAATCCCGCTTCGGACGTGGAGCACAGGGGATTCGAAGTGCGTCAGTGGTATCCCATGCCACCCATTGATGTCACATCCGGCACCACTCATCATCCATATAAGGAGATTGTTTCAATCAGTATCCCATAACATACCACCTATTTCATGGTGCAGAACATGGTATTTGGTCAGGTTGAAGCAGTCAGGTTCAGTTCAGAATCATCCAATATTGTGCGGGTTATCACCATAGAGCTGGCCCCCAATACAATACAAAGCGTATCCTATGCGCCGAAGACTTTTTGCTTCACACATTTTCCGGGACAGCTATATTCGCATGCGCTGCAACCTGGCTGCGATATGCGGATATGTATGACCACGGATCCCGCTGGTTTCATCTGCAGGTCAGTGCTCTACACCATCCTGAAATGTTCTTTTCAGGTGCTCCGTTATCCGGATACCCCCGGAAGCAAGTGCCTTGCCGAAGGTCAGCTGAAAACCAATAAATGGGAGCCGTTGCATGCAATAGCCAGGCGTACTCTGGCTTACGCGAAGCGAACCTTGAAAGATACCAGAATGTCGCCAGAAGTCGCAGGACGGCCAAGGCAATACGTGCTATCATGTAAACTGTCACAGAAGGGTGAGAGCGCATGATGCTGCTCAGCATCGGGAGAAAGAGAGATCATTCACGGGCAGCTTATCCTCCCGCCAAGCCCATCATGAACCGCCCTTCCGTAATATGCCTGTGTTGAAGACCAGGTTCATCAGGGTTACTTATACACATGATAAAAAGTTTCCAACAAAGTTGAAACATTTCCAATGAATGTCGAAAAATCCATGCTATAATGGTATTGTACAATTTGGAATCGCACGATGAGCACCAACGGCATTGTCCGTTGGTGTTCTTACGTGCAACGAAAAGGAGGCAGCGCATGGGCAAGGCAGTTATACCGTTATGACCTTCCGGTTTCCCGTCACCTGCGACCGACTTAACCTCGGAAGCGCGAACTGGTTGTGAGCCACACAGGGCTGATAGCTGGGAAAAGGACAGGAGAGTGACAAAAGAACACAATCACAAAATGACCTATCCAATGTTCATACGATATTTCTCAAAAGAGGAGACACCAGAAGACGCATGGCGACACGAATGGACAGAAAGGAACAAGCAGAGACAAAGACTTTGTGTTATTATGTATCCTGTAAAAGTGCGACGGGAGCCACCGAATGCGGTGGGCTCCCGTTTTTTGTACCCGTGTTCATGAACAGGAGGTGGTGCTCTTGATTGTGATAGACAAAGACAATTCTCTTCAGCCGACGACAATATCGAGAAAGCGAGTGAACCATGTATGATGGATATGAACTGTAAACCCATCGTGATCAGCTGCGATCACGGCTATGGGAATTGCAAAAGCAGCAACATTATTTTCCCCACCGGTATCGAGTGTGTTGCATCGAAGCCGGTTTTCCCGGCGGATGTGCTGGAGTGGAATGGCAGGCTGTACATCATCGGCTATGGGCACAAGGAATTCATCGACGACAAGACCGCCGATGAGGATTTCCGTCTGCTGACCATGGCGCTGATTGCCAAGGAACTGAAGCTCCGTCAACGCACCGAGGCAGTGATTTATCTCGCTGCCGGGCTGCCGTTGACCTGGGCCCGCGACCAGCTGGAGCATTTCCGCGGTTACCTGATGTCTCCCCGGGAATATGACTTCATCCTGAACGATGAGAAGTACAGCGTCCGCATTGAAGACGTGCTCTTGTATCCGCAGGGCTTTGCGGCGCTGGCGGACAGTCTGGATACCTTCACCGGCATGAATATGATTTGCGATATCGGCAACGGCACCATGTCCACCATGTTCATCAACAACGGCACGCCTGATCCGATGCGCTGCTACACCGAAAAGCTGGGCGTGCACCAGTGTACCCTGGCGCTGAAGGACGCGGTGATGCAGCACTTCCACATAGTGCTGGATGATCACATCATTGAGGACTATCTCCGCACCGGAGAAACGACAGTTGCGCCAAATATCCGCAGCGTGATGGAATCCACCGTGCGGCGCTATGTGGAGAAGCTGATGCGGAGTATGCGTGAGCATGAATATAACCCCGACATGATGAAGCTGTACATCATGGGCGGCGGAGGATGCCTGATCCGCCACTTTGCCGATCCGGAGACCGCGACCCACATATCCTTCGGGCGCATCCAAATCGAGCCGGATATCCACGCCACCGCCAAGGGCTATGAGCGGCTTGCCCGGGCGCAGCTCAGGGAGCGTGGCATTGATGTCGAGTAACGGGATGAAGCAGATGAAGCTCCAGCTGCGGATGTATCCCGAAAGGAACGAGCAGCATCGCCGGGCCCTGGCGTGGCTGATGGAGCACAGGACGGCGGGCGTCTCCTATGCGGATCTTGTATCGAAGGCAATCTGCGGTCAGATCGACCGGGAGCAGCGCATGGATGTGGAAGAGAGGATGCGGCAGCTTGTCCGCGAGGAGATCCGGCGCAGCCTGCACGATGCAACCATCAGCGCGCCACAGGTGGAACCGCAGAAATCCTCCGAAGGAAGCCTTCGCAAGGCAAAGGACTTCATGTCCGGCCTGGGCTTCGGGTGATGGCGCAAACGCCATCACTTCCGCGTGAACATGATGGCAGAAATGCCATCACCCCATGAGGAAAGGTCGTTCTCAGGAGATGAGAATGGCCTTTTCTTGTGGACGGGAGTCCGGAGGGCCGGTGCCCTTTGGGGCGGGTGCAGGGCGGCAGCGCCTGTCGGGTGTGCAGAGGGCAGCGCCCTTGCCGGGAATCCAAAGGGCAGCGCCCGTGGGCCGGGTGCAGGGTGGCAGCGCCTGCGCAGATGCAAGGGAAGGCCTTGCCCGGAGTCCAGAGGCGGAGCGCTCTGGCCCAGTGAAGTGTCGAAAGCGCAGCGGCCCGGAGGGTTCGACACTTCGTACTGGGTATTACCCGTCGAAAACGGGTGCCCTTCAGGGGAAGCAACCTGCCGCAAAAACCACGGTTGCCCAATAGCATTGAAAGGAGGTGAATCGATGAAAGATAAGCCCCGTGTATCCCGTCACAACGGTCGTGCCGGGAAACATGGTGTCTATAATCCCAAGCACAATGATCGGAGCTTTGATGTTGAGAATGCAGAAAACATCAGCAAGGATCGCACCAGTCTGAACCTGTACTGGGACTGCATCAACGGCTTGCGCACCCATGAAGAAAACAGCACCGGTCAATACCCATCCTTCACCCAGCATGAGCATGACGAATATGAGCGCCGCTACGGCCATTACGTGGCGGAGCAAAACAAACGCAACATCAAGGCTGGTCATGCCAAGCGCAACCGCACCGTGGACGATCTACTGGCAGACGCCCGTATCTGCCCAGAAGAAACCATCTATCAGATCGGCAAAGAAGGCGATTGCCCGCCGCCTGAGGTGCTGACCGCCATCGTGACGGAATTCTTTGCCACCATTGAGGAGCACTTCGGGGAACACGTACATGTGTTGGACTGGGCGCTGCACCTGGATGAAACCAGTCCGCACATCCACGCCCGGCAAGTGTTTGATGTCGTGAACCGCTACGGCGAGCGTGAACCCAAGCAGGAGAAAGCACTGGAAACCCTGGGAATCCCTTTGCCAGAGCCGGACAAGAAGCCCAGCCGGGTAAACAACCGAAAGATAACCTTCGATAAGATATGCCGCGAACTGCTGCTGGGCATCTGTCAGGAACATGGGCTTTCGGTGGAAACCGAAGCCATCTATGGCGGCAGAGAAAGCCGCGAAAAAAATGATTACATCATTGAGACACAGCGGGAAAAGATCGCCGAGCTGGAAAAGCGGAATGCAGAACTGACTGCCGACAACGAGCGTCAGAGTAGGCTGCTGGCGAAAACGACCACGGAATTGGATGAAAAACAAAACCAACTTGCCGATGCCGCCACAGTGCTGGAAGCCGTATCGGACGCTGCCTATGACCAAGCTGTCAAGGTCGTTGCACATATCGCTGTAGATGAAACGCAGAAGGCAGATCAGTCAATTGTTGACAAGATGATCAACATGACTGCTGATCCAGAAAGACGGATGAAGCCCAAAGAACGCGATCTCATAGCCTTTTGGCTTCGCGGTGTTAAGGACAACATTGTGAAACGGGCGGCTAAGGTCGTGACAACCGTGCTGTCTGTGCTGCAAAAGCCGGAGTATCGCCGGGCAGCAAAAGACAAGATCAAGGAAACGGCAAGCCCAGCTGTTTCTCAGCTGCTCAGGGCATATGAACGCAGGCTGTCCTGTGACAAGGCTGTCAGGCGTGATCGAAACGACGATGCCCGATAATATATGTTTACGAGGTGTATTTTGAATCTGTTTTCTCAAATCAAAGCAGCCATTACCACCCGGCAGGCTGCCGAACGCTACGGGCTGAAGGTCAGCCGCAACGGCATGACCTGCTGCCCCTTCCATCAGGACAAAACCCCATCCATGAAGGTGGACGAACGCTACTACTGCTTCGGCTGCCACCAGACCGGCGATGTGATTTCCTTCACAGCCGGTCTTTTTCATACCGGGCCGTATAAGGCGGCGCAAAAGCTGGCTGCTGACTTTCACATCCATATCAGCGGGAATGACCAGCCCGAACGAAAAAAGGGAAAGAAACCTTTCACCCCGTTCAAGCCTGACCTGGCCGGATTAACTTCCAGGCTGGAATCCATTAGGGTAGAAGCAGCCCGGCAGGAGCGCGAGGCCTGGATCAGGCAAGCGGTGGATGTGCTGGCTGAATACCGGCTGCTGCTCCACGGGTGGATGGAGGAATATGCCCCTAAGAACGAGGACGAGGACTGGCATCCACGCTTTGTGGAGGCCTGCGCTCAAAATGAGATCGTGGATGATCTGTTCAGCCTGATCGACGATCCGCTTGAACGTGACTATTGCTATGACAACTACCAGAGGGAGGTGAACAGTATCCATGTCCGAATTACAGCATACCACTCAGGCACAGGAAATGCAGACTGCACCCGATTCACCCACGACGATCCCGGCTTTTGCCAATAATCCTGCCTGGAAGCCGCTCATGCCGGAAGAACACATGGAGCAGGCCTACAGCGCAATCCGCAATTCACTGGAGCATAATGACAAGGGACAAGTGATCAATTCACTGCAGAATTACGTCATTGCCCTGCAGCACGATCCGGTATTCGGCGGGCATATCCGGCGGAATCTGTTCACCGAAAAGATTGACGTTAACTGTGAGCTGCCGTGGATTCGCACATCGTCCGCGCTGGATGATACCGACCTGTCCTTTCTGCTGCTGCATCTGGATGCGCATTATGGTCTGCGGATGGAAAAGCAGCTGGTGCATGCGCTGCGGGTGGCATCCACCAGCAAGGCGTTTCACCCTGTGCAGGAAAGGCTGCTGGGCCTGGAATGGGACGGCGTGCCCCGCCTCCGGGAAGCCCTGCACCACTTCCTCGGCGCGGAGGTCAGCGACTACAACGAAAAATGCCTGAAGGTGTTCATGTCCGGCGCGGTGGAGCGGGTCTTCCACCCCGGCTGCAAGTTTGAGCTGATGCTGGTGCTGGTGGGCGGACAGGGCGCGGGCAAAACCACCTTCATCCGCTATCTGGCCATGGAGGAGGACTGGTTCTCGGACGACATCCGCAACCTGAGCGATGACAAGGTGTTTCACCGGCTGAACGGCCACTGGATCATGGAGATGTCCGAAATGATGGCTACGGCGAATGCGAAGTCCATTGAAGAAATCAAGGCATTTCTTTCCCGCAGCAGGGATTTCTGCCGCCTGGCCTATGACCGCTTCGGCAGTGATCATCCCCGGCAGACGGTCTTTGCGGGCACCACCAACCGCATGAATTTCCTGCCCACGGATCGCAGCGGCAACCGCCGCTTTCTGCCGGTGATGGTGCATCCCGAGCTGGCCGACTGCCACATCCTGGACAATCCGGAGGAATCCCGGCGTTACTTCGGGCAAATGTGGGCGGAGATCATGGTGTCCTACAAAGCCGGTACGTACCAAACCTATCTGACCCGGGAGGACGAAGCGCACCTGCAGCTGGAGCAGGAGCTGTTCGCCCAGGAGGATACGCTGGCGGGCAGAATCTGTGCTTACATGGAGAGCTATGCGGGCGACCGCCTGTGCTCCGTCCAGATCTACAAGGAAGGGCTGGATCACCCGACGGATGATCCAAAGCCCTACGAAACCCGCGACATCTGCGAGATTGTCAACCAGGGTATTGCCCTGGGGCACATCACCGGCTGGAGGGCATTCAGGAGCCCGCGTCGGTTCAGGAAGTATGGCAATCAGCGGGGCTGGGAGCGGATACCCGCTGAGCCTGCGCAGGCGCTGCAGAAAGCGGAACAGCTGGGCTTTACGGTTACTGAGAACGACCCTGATCTTCCATGGAAAGACTGACCGGACCAACGAATGACTACAACGACTACAAGACTACAAGCAAAACCCAACTTTTTTTCGGAGATGACTACAAGGTCGCAGAAAAAGTGTGGAAACCGTTGTAGTCTTTGTAGTCCTGTAGTCATTCATTTTACAATATGAAATATGGAGGCTATTCTTTGTGATGAATCTGAACCTGCTTCTGTTCAGCACGCCCGAACAGAGCAATGTGCCTGCGAACAATCTCCGCGAATGTTCCCCGATGACCCTTACTGTGCAGCAGATGGCGAAGGTTCTGAATATTTCCAGAAATGTAGCCTATGACCTGACCAGGGAGCCTGGTTTCCCGTGCTTTCGGCTGGGAAAGAAGATCCTGATCAACCGGGAGCTTCTTCAGGAATGGCTGAATTGCCAATGTAAAACTGTAGCGTAAAAAACTTTTCTCCATCGTTTCCTCTTCTCTTCTACTGATTTATCTTTTTTATCAGGTTGACAGTAGACATGTTGACAAATGCCCAAAAAGCGTTGAAATATAAGCGTTTTTTGCGTCAACAGGGATGTCAACAGACCTGTCA
>JBJEUJ010000114.1:0-2821 GCA_051883775.1 Aristaeellaceae bacterium
CCCATGACCTACATGAACCCGGTGCTGACCATCGGCACCCAGGTGACCGAGGGCATCATGGCCCACGGGAAATGCTCCCGGCGGGAGGCATGGCAGAAGGGCGTGGAGCTGCTGCGAACGGTGGGCATTCCCAGCCCGGAGAAGCGCATGAAGCAGTACCCCTATGAGTTTTCCGGCGGCATGCGGCAGAGAATCATCATCGCCATGGCGCTCTCCTGCCATCCCAGGCTTCTGATTGCCGATGAACCCACCACCGCCCTGGACGTGACGGTGCAGGCGCAGATTCTGGCGCTGATCCGCAACCGCGCCCGGGAGGAGGGTACGTCGGTCATCATGATTACCCACGACCTGGGTGTCGTGGCCTCCCTGTGCGACAGGATTGCCATCCTCTACGGCGGAAAGATCGTGGAGACCGGCACCACCGATGAAATCTTCTATGCGCCCAAGCATCCCTACACCAAGGGCCTGCTGGGGAGCATTGCCCGCAGGCAGGCCCGGCCGGACGGCAGCTTTACCCGGGAGCCCATCCAGTCCATCCCCGGCACGCCGCCGGATCTGCTGAGAATCAATACCGGCTGCCCCTTCGTCAGCCGCTGCCCCGACGCCATGCGCATCTGCAAGGACTACCTGCCCGCCATGGCGGACTTCACCCCAAGCCATGCGGCCTGCTGCTGGGCATACTGCAGGGAGCAGGCGCAGACGCTGGTGGAAGAACAGGACAGGAAGCGGGGTGAGGGCCGTGGATGAAGCCATGATCCGGGTGGAGAACCTGGAGAAGCGCTTCCGGGTCAAGACCGGGGCCTTTGGGAGGAAGGGCATTATCCACGCGGTCAACGGCGTGTCGCTGGAGATTGGCCGGGGCGAAACGGTGGGCCTGGTGGGGGAGAGCGGCTGCGGCAAGAGTACCCTGGGCCGGACGATCCTCAAGGTGTGGGAGCCGGACGCGGGGCGAATCTATTGCGGCGGGGAGGACATCACGTCCCTTGACCGCAGGCAGATGCAGCCCTACCGCCGAAGGATGCAGATGATCTTCCAGGACCCTTACGCGTCGCTGAATCCGCGCTTCACCGTGGGTGAGCTGATCGCGGAGCCCATGAAGATCTACGGCCTGTGCGACGCCAGGGAGCAGACTGCGCGGGTGCAGGCGCTGCTTCAGACCGTGGGGCTGAAGCCCGACCATATCCGACGCTACCCCCATGAGTTTTCCGGCGGACAGCGGCAGCGCATCGGCATTGCCCGGGCGCTGGCCCTCGACCCGGAGTTCATCGTCTGTGACGAGCCCATTTCCGCCCTGGACGTATCCATACAGGCGCAGATTGTGAACCTGCTGGAGCGCATCCAGGCGGAGCGTGGCATCTCGTACCTGTTCATTGCCCACGACCTGACCATGGTGCGGCACATCAGCAGGAGAATCGGCGTGATGTACATGGGCTCCCTGGTGGAGATGGGCGATGCGGATCAGGTGTGCGACGCGCCCCTGCACCCCTACACCCGGGTGCTGATGGCGGCGGTTCCCCAGCCTGACCCCATCACGGCCCGCAGCCAGCCCTACATCCCGCCGGAGGGCGAGGTGCCCAGCCCCATCGACCTGCCCCCGGGGTGCCCCTTCGCGCCCCGCTGCCCCTATGCCACCGCCCGCTGCCGGGAGGAAAAGCCCGCCCTGCGGGATGTGGGCGGACGGCAGGTGGCCTGCCACCACGCAGGCTGAACCCCATCGGCGCTCAGCGGACATATGCCCGTTAGCATCATCAATACAGGAGGGAATACCTATGAGGAACATCCGCAAGACCCTGGCCATGCTTCTGGCGCTGATCCTGACCGTATCCGTCATGCCCTGCGCATGGGCGGAAGGCACGGAGAAGGTGCTGAACCTGGCAACCTCCGCCGGTGCAGGCGACCTGGACCCGGCTGGCATTGCCATCGACATGTGGACGGAGTACTGCAAGCTGTGTGTGGATCCGCTGATCCGCTTTGACGAGGAGGGCAACGTGGTCTACGAGGCCGCGGAGAGCTACGAGGTGTCCGAGGATCAGCTGGTGTGGACCTTCCACCTGCGCAAGGACGGCCGCTGGAGCGACGGCTCTCCCGTGGTGGCGGGCGACTTCATCAACACCATTCACCGCGCCCTGAACCCGGAGAACGGCATGTCCATCTACGCCGGCGTGCTGTACAGCATCGTGGGCGCGCAGGAGGCCCGCAGCGGCGAGGGCAGCCTGGAGGACGTGGCGGTGGTGGCCCTGGACGACTACACCCTGCAGATGACCCTGAAGGCTCCCTGCACCTACTTCACCAGCCTGCTGACCGTGGGCCCGTTCTATCCCTCCAAGGCCGGCCTGGCCACCCTGGAGGATCCCGCCTGGTGGAAGAATCCCGAGACCAGCCTGGGCAATGGTGCGTTCTACCTGACCGAGTATGTGGACGGCGACCACTACTACGTCCAGAAGAACCCCTACTACTGGAACGCCGACGCGGTGAACATCGACCGGATCAATGTCCGCCTGGTGTATGACCTGCAGGCCCTGCAGGCTGCCTACCAGACCGGCGAGGTGGATGTGGCCACGGGTCTGCCGGACTACATCGCCCTGCAGTATGCCGACAGCGAGGAGCTGTTCATCTGGAACATGCTGACCACCAAGTTCATCCTGCCCAACCTGAGCGTGGATGTGCTGCAGGATGCCCGCGTCCGCGAGGCCATTGCCATTGGCATCAACCGTGCGGAAATCTGCGCCGTCATCGGCTCGGACTACATCCCCACCACCTCCTATGTGGCGGAGTTCATGCTGTCCAACTGCTCCTCCGAGTACTTCTCCAAGGAGCGGGA
>JBJEUJ010000115.1:0-2818 GCA_051883775.1 Aristaeellaceae bacterium
CCTGCACCTGCGCAAGGAGCTTCGCCCCTTGACCCGTTTTCGCTGGCGCGATCCTTGGGGGTGGCTTAATCTGCGGCTGTGATTTCCGCCTGCTTCTTTTTGCTGAAGGTTTTCAGGATCAGCGCGTAGGACTTGTCCAGCATCGTGCGCATCAGATCCTCCGGCACCTCGCCGTCGGGTCGGATGGAGTTCCAGTGCAGCTTGTTCATGTAGTAGCCTGGGAGAATGTCCGGATACTGCCGGCGCAGCAATTCCCCTTCAAGGGGCTCCAGCTTCAGGGTGATGTAGTAGGGCTGATTCGTCGCGTCGTCCATGCAGACGGCGGCGAACATCTTCCCGCCGATCATGTAGCGGTCCCAGTTCCAGTTCTCGCTGTTCTTCGTCACGCCGGGCTTGCTCAGCAGATACTCGTCAATCCAGGGATACTTCATGCCTGCCCCTCCTTCACCGGCCGCCCAGCAGGCTGCCCAGCGCGTCCCCCAGCAGATCCGCCACCATGTCCGCGCCGGAGCCGCCCAGAATCTTCGACACCAGCTCTGGGCACTCGCCCTTGAGCAGCTTCAGGGCGGCCTTCTTCGCGTCGCCGTCGGCCAGGCGGTAGGCCTCGATCAGCCGCTTCTCCGTGGCGGTGACGCGCATGGACACCCCGGCGGAATCGGGGGTTTTCGCCTTCTTCGCGGTGGTTTTGGCGGAGGTGGTTTTCGCCGTGGCGGTCTTTTTCCCGGCAGAGGCGCTTTCCGCCCTGGCCGCGTCCACCAGAGACGCCTGCGTGACCCCCGTGGCCTTGGCAATGGCCCGGAGCGTTGCCTGGGGCAGGTCGATTTCGCCCCGCTCGGCACGGCTCACGTCATTGGCGGTCAGCCCGCCGCCCACCTTCTTCGCCAGCTTCTCCTGGGTCAGCTCCGCCTCCGTGCGGGCCTGACGGATCAGCTTGCCCACCTTTTCACCCATGATGCTTCCTCCTTTGCCGATCTTACCGGGCCTGCCGGGCCCTGCGCAGCGCGAAGATCCGCAGCATGGCAGCCTCCAGCGCGCCCTCCTGGTTCATTTGTCCGCTCTTGACCCTGTATTCCGTATCCAGGCAGATGTCCACCGCCTGGCGCACCTCGCCCCCGGAATAGGCTGCGGCCTGGCGGATGCACCGCTCCGCCGCGAAGGGCGCGATGCCCAGCCCCTGCTTGATCTGCTGGGGGCTGCGCTTCTCGTACTGCATGATCTTCACATGCTGCAAAAGCCGGTACTGCCGCAGAAGCATCGCCAGGATGCCCAGCCGGTCCGAGCCGGTGAGCAGCATGTCCCGCAAAAGCCCGAAGGCCTTGCCCTCCTGCCCGGCCACCACCGCGTCCACCATCTCAAAGACGGTGCATTCCACGCTGCGGGTGGCCACCGCGCGGACATGGGCGTCGGTGACCTCGGCGCCCTCCCCGGCCAGGGCGGCGAGCTTCTCGATCTCCGTGCGCAAAAGGGCCGTGTCCGTCCCCACGGTGAAGGACAAAAGCGACGCGGTATCCGGGGAGCAGCTTATCCCCAGGCCCTGGAAGGTCTTGCGGATCCAGCCGTTCAGCTCCGCCTCCGTCAGGGGATTGAAGCTGACCACATGCCCCGCCTTCTGCACGGCCTTGTACAGCTTCTTGCGGGCGTCGGCCTTGCCACGGCACAGGAAGACCAGCACGCAGCTGTCCGGCACCTGCCTGACGTAATCGCACAGGCTGTCATCAGCCTCGGCCCGGCCGCTCAGCGCAGGATGCTCCCGCACCGTCACCAGCCGCTTGTCCGCCATGAAGGGCAGCGTCTCCGCCGCGGCGATGACCGCGTCAGTGGTTGGGTTGTCCAGGAGGGTCTCGTTCAGCTCCTCCAGGCCCTCGGGCAATAGCGCCTTGCGCAGGGCCGTCAGGGCGGAGGCCTTGATGTTTTCCTCCACGCCCTCGAACAGGTACGCCCCCTGCACCCGTCCCTCCTTGATGGCCTGCATCAGTTCCTTGCGATCCATGCTTTTCCTCTCACTTGAAGGTTGTCAGGGTATAGCCCCCGTCGCAGAAAGCCAGCGTCAGCGCGCCATGGCTGGCCGTGGCGAAGGCCGGAAGCTCGCCGCAGCGCGCCTCCACATCGGCCAGGCGGTTCCGGTTCCCGGTGGAGACAAGCACCGTCCCTGGCTTCACCGCCGTGAGGAACACCTCCGGCGTGTCCGCCGCCGCCCCGTGATGGGCCAGCTTCAGCACGTCCGCGGGCGTGGCGATGTAGTGGGCGTAGCGTCCGTCCAGGTCGCCGGTGAGCAGCAGCGTCGTGCCCCGCATTTGCGCCAGCAGCGCCATGCTGGACAGGTTCGCATCCATGCCCGGACGGACGCGCCCCGCCTCCGGCCACAGGGCCGTCAGGCTCCCGGAGGGCAGGGGCAGCACGTCGCCCCGGGCGAACGCGGCAATCTCCGTGCCCGTCCGCGCCAGCTCCTCCAGCAGGGATACCATCTCCGGCATCACGTCGGCCTCCGCAGCTCCCGGGGCAATCAGGCACCGGGCCACGGGGATCCGGTCCTCCAGCAGCGCGGCGACGCCTCCGGCATGATCCGCGTGCAGGTGGGTCAGGATCAGCGTATCCACGCTCAGGCGGCGGTGATGAAGGTACCGGGACAGCTCGTAGCCGTCCTCCCCCGTGTCGATAACCACCACCGCGTCCCTGTCCCGGATCAGCGCGGCGTCCCCGTTGCCCACGCTGAACTGGATATAGGTCGTCCCGCCATAGGGCAGGGGGATCAGCGAAATCAGCAGCACCGCCGCGCCGGTCAGCCCGGCCAGCGCCCGCCGCCTGCCCGTCAGCGGGG
>JBJEUJ010000116.1:0-15114 GCA_051883775.1 Aristaeellaceae bacterium
GGCCTGCTCCATGTCCGGCCGGGACAGGGTGTTGAACAGCATGGTCATGTAGCCCCGGGCGAAGGCCTCGTTGGTGCAGGCCGTGAAGACACTATTATAGTAGGGATTGCTGATGTCCGCCATCACCATGCCGATGACCCGGCTGCGGGTCTCGGTCAGGGCCCGGGCCATGGCGTTGGGGCGGTAGTTGTACTTGCGGATTAGCTCGTTGACGCGGTCGCGCTTCTCCTTGCGCACGGAGGTGCTGTCCGTCAGGATCCGCGATACGGTGGCCGGGGAAACGCCCGCTTCCCTGGCGATGTCATAGATGGTCACGTTCTTTTTGGGCATCGGGACGCCTCCTTCCACAAAACGTATCATAACATGCTTATAGAATCCTACATCATTCTTCCTGCTTTGTCAAGCCGGAGGAAAGCCGACTCTGGTCGCAGGATTACAACAAAGAAGAAACAGCGGTCCGCCTAACAAATTCCAGACCAAAGTCGGTTTAGCGGGCGATGCAGGAAAATGGTATGATTCCAGAGTCTGCCCTGTTAAACCGGCGCGTCAGCCAGGATGAACGAGGCGCGTTCCGGCAGTGCGACCCGGGGCCCGCAGGAATCAGCCTGGCATGAGACCCATTGCATCCCCCTTGCCCTCCCCGGCGGGCTGACAGCCGCACCGGAGAAAGGCGCAGTCCATGGGAGAAAGACAGAGCAGAGCCGATCCATACAGCATGCTGGCCATCAATGTATACTCTGGTCGGTTTTGCCCGGAACCGACGTCAGTACGCGATCATGGGCAGGCTGACAGGCTTGTGGGTGACGGGCTCCTGACGGCCCGCCTTGACCTCGTAAATGCTTTGGCTGCAGGCTTTCACCGCGTCCATCATGGCGGCATAGGGCTTCAGGCAGATGTCGAACAGGCCGATGTTGTAGTTCTCCCCGTCGAAGCGGCCCAGGGCGAACTGGTCGTAGCACTGGAAGTAGTGGCAGCCCACGCCAAAGGGATGGGCCGCGACGCGCTCGCAGTAGTAGCGGTAGGCCACGCCGCGCTCCTCCTGGGAGGGCACGGCCTCCAGGCCCGTGGCGGTGGGGCCCGCGTCCAGCGCGCCGAAGTGGAACTCGCCGATCATCACGGGCAGGTTCACCCCAAGCTGACGCACATGCTCGATGGCCTCGGTGGGATCCAGCGCGTAGCAGTTGATGGAGAACACGTCGAAGCACTCCCAGCCCGCGGCCAGCATGGGGTCGGAAATCCAAGCCCAGCGCATGCCCAGGATCATGTGGTGGGGATCCACCGCCCGGCAGGCTGCGGCGGGAATCTCCACATAGGCGCGGATCAGCCTCTCCGAGAAGGCGCGCAGGTCAATTTTCGCCGTCTCCGACCAGGCGGAGGCCTTCTCCACCGGCTCCTTCAGCGCCTCGAAGGATGCAAGCGTCACACCCCAGGCCGCATTGAGCGCGGCGATGCTTCCGTAGCGCTCCCGAAGCCAGGTGATCAGCGCATCCTTGCAGCAGGTGTCCGCCGGGTCGCGCAGCACCTCGTCGGCAATGATCAGGTTGTCCACGAAGGCCCAGCCCGGCTCATTGCGCAGGAAGTAGCCGATCATCCAGGGGTCGTCCCGGCGATCGGCAAGGGCCTGGGCGCAAAGGCGGGCATCCTCAGCGTACTCGGGGGACATCACGTCCGGGAAGTCCCGGAAGATCATGTGGGCGGTTCCGGGGAAGCGGGGCAGACTGGTCACGTAGGGCATGCGGCCGAAGAGCGTCTCGTCCGACCAGTTGCCCAGGGTATTCATGCCCGCCTGCTTCAGCTGGCTGACAATCATGCCCCGCCAGGCTTCCTCCCAGCCCTCGCCAAAGGCCCGGTACAGGTTCGTCCGCTCGAAGGAGAACAGCTTGCCCTCGCCCCGGTCGATTTCGCCAAAGCCCTTGCGCATGGACGCGAACATGGGCTGCCAGGCGGGGTCGCTTTCATCCGGCAGCCAGGAAAGCAAGCCCTCGATGCCGTCCACCCGAGCGTCGCAGCGCACCACGGTACAGTCCGGCCCCATGCTGAAAAACGCGCAGCCCTCCGGGTCGGTCAGGTACCAGCGGCCATCCCGGAAGCAACGGCTGAAGTAGCCCGTGCCGGGTTGAAGGGGCATGGTGGCGCAACCGCCCCAGGCCGTCCGGGTATCGAAGGGGTAGGCGTCCGGCAGCGCGGCCTGGCTTTGCAGGAAGGCCGACAGGGCTGCGGGGCTTTCCGCCTTGCCGGGCCAGGTCTTGGGCATGTACTGGCCCATTTCGTCGATGAGGGGCGCGTGGGGCGCGGGGGTCATGGGCAGGGGCTCCTCCGACAGGGCCAGATCCGTGAGGCGCACATGCACGTCATGGAAGGCGCGGACGCTGACCAGCTCCGCCCGGCGGATGTCCTCCCGGGCAATGCGGGAGCCGTGGCAGACCACCTTCAATTCGCCGGGGGTGTGGCCGGGGAAGAGAACATGCCCGTCCAGCCAGTTCAGGTCGAGGGTGACGGGGGTGTCGTAGCGGGGCATCAGCCCGAAGCGGATAATGACCCGGGCCTCGGGCTCCTCGCCCCAGACCCGCAGCTCGAAGGCCAGGGAGTGCTCCTCCTGAACCGTCAGGCGGAAGGTCAGGTAACGCTCAGGGGACTGCGCCAGCTCCGGCAGCGTTACGCCGCCTCCCGCGGCAGGCAGCAGCAGATTGTCCCCCTCCATGCGCGCACCGGGGGTAAGACGGGATGCATCCAAAGAGAGCTTCATGGACAATAACCATCCTTTCCGACTCGAGCAAAGCCCTATGAAATTGATGCAGACATATATATTATTGTACACGCAAATGCCTTCCCGCGCAAGGGCGGACTTGCCGGAGGGGGAAAAACCTTCCCCGGGGCTTTGCGACACCGGCGGGCCTCGCGGCGCATAGGATGCGTCAGGCCCCCTGCACGGGGCCGGAAGGGAAGGAACCAACATGGGCGTTACCCTTGCCAACAAAATCCTGAGCGACACCTCCATCGGCTGCGGCGAGTCCTTTCAGGTGACCCTGTCGCTGACGGCGGAGCCTGATGTTGTATCCAATCCCCTGGACATTGTGCTGATCCTGGACCGCTCCCGCAGCATGGCGGGCAGTCCCCTGGCCAACCTCAAGGCCGGCGCGAACGCCTTCATCGACATCATCGACGAGGCCACCGGCGGCGGCGCGGGGCAGATCGGCTCCGGCAGCCGCATCGGCGTGGTGAGCTTCTCCGATACCGCGACGCAGGACACGGCCCTTATCACCTCCGTCAAGGACCTGAAGGACGCGGTGGATGCCCTGGAGGCCGGGGGCCGCACCAACCATGCCGACGCCTTCACCAAAGCCATGCAGCTGTTCAGCCCCGTGTCCCTGAACCGGAAGGTCATGGTCATGTTCACCGACGGCAACACCACCGTCGGCGCGGATCCGGGCCCCGTGGCAGCTGCGATCCGCGCCCAGGGCGTGACCATCTATGTCATCGGCCTGAGCGGCAACGGCGGCGTGGATGAGGACGCGCTGGAGGACTGGGCCTCCAAGCCCGCCTCCTCCTATGTGGCCATCACCCCCGATGATGAGGAGCTGAAGGATCTCTTCGAGAACCTGGCGGAGAATATCACCAAGCCCGGCGCCACGGACATTGAAATCACCGACCATATCAACCCCTGCTTCCGCATCACCTCCGTGGACGCGCCCACCAAGGGCACCGCCACGCTGCTGGATACCGCCACGCTGCGCTGGCGCATGGCCGAGCTGGGCGTGAACGCCAGCGAGGGCGCGTCGCTGACCTTCACGGTGCAGCACGCGGGCAGCTGCTCGGGCACACTGGAGGTCAACGAGGCCATTGATTACAGCGACAACGAGGACAACACGGCGGACTTCCCCTCGCCGGAGATTGCGGTGAACTGCGGCATCAGCGTTCTGCCGGAGCGCTGCCCCACGCCGGTCAATGTGACCATCGGCGGGTGCGAGGACACGGTGGAATTCGACGCGGGCGCCCTGGCCCTGGAATCCCTGGGGCGCATCCTGCAGCTGAGCGTCACGCTGCAAAATGTCTGTCCCAACCGGCGGGTGGCCCTGGCGGCGATCCTCACCGAGGTGGACGACGCGGGTCTGGAGCATCAGCGCGGGCTGAAAATGGTCACCGTGCCTGCCCACACCCAAAGCTCCTGCGCCAATGTGACCGTGCGGTGCATCAAGTTCGTTTTGCCCCAGAGCCTGGACGTGACCACCGCCACCGGCAGCATCTGCGGCACGAGGCGCCTGCGGGCGCGGTTCATCGCCAACTATATTGATTACGACTTTGCCTGCTGCACCGCCGATGACACCTGATTAACACAGGCATGCCCGGACGCATCGCCTGCGCCCGGGCGAATTCATGCCTCCGCGCTCTTGCGCAGGCAGCGATAAGGGAATATAATGGAGACAGTGAGCCGCGCAGGCGGCCAACAGGAGAAACGGAGAGAGACACATATGAAAGACCTGGCAGCCAGGGAGGAGCGGATCCGGTGGTTCCGGGAGGCCCGCTTCGGCATGTTCATTCATTGGGGGCTGTACGCCATCCCCGCCCGGGGCGAGTGGATACGCCAGCAGGAGGAAATCCCCGAGGCGGACTACGAGCCGCTGATGCATGAATTCAACCCCGTCGATTACCGCCCGGCGGAGTGGGCGAGGATGTGCCGCCAGGCGGGGATGAAGTACGCCGTGCTCACCGCCAAGCATCACGACGGCTTCTGCCTGTTCGACAGCAAGCTGACCGGCTTCAAGTCCACCAACACGCCCTGCGGGCGGGATCTGGTGGGGGAATACGTGGAGGCATTCCGGGCCGAGGGGCTGAAGGTGGGGCTGTACTACTCCCTGCTGGACTGGCATCACCCGGACTTCACCCTGGACCAGAACCATCCCATGCGCAACCATCCCCATGCCCGGGACGGGGCGGACTTCAGCCGGTATCTGGACTACATGCACGGCCAGGTGCGGGAGCTGCTGACCAATTACGGGAAAATCGACCTGATGTGGCTGGACTTCTCCTACGGCGACAAGACCGGCGAGGCCTGGCGGGCCACGGAGCTGACCCGCATGGCGCGGCAGCTGCAGCCGGGGATCATCCTCAACAGCCGCCTGGAATCCAGCGGCAGCAGCTACGGCTCCCTGATGACCGACGAGCCCTCGGAAATTTCCGGCGACTTCACCTGCCCGGAGCAGATCATCCCTGCCCAGGGCCTGCGCACGCCCTCGGGCCGGAAGGTGCCCTGGGAGTGCTGCGCTACCATGAACAACAACTGGGGCTACTTCGCGGCGGATCAGGAATACAAGTCCGCGGACGTGATTGTGCGCAAGCTGGTGGAGTGCGTCAGCAAGGACGGCAACATGATCCTCAACGTGTCCCCGGACGCCAGGGGCAACATTCCCGCCCGGCAGCAGAGCATTCTGCATGAGGTGGGGGACTGGATGGCCCTCAACGGCGAGAGCATCTACGGCTGCGGCGCGGCGGATCTGCCCAAGCCCGACTGGGGCCGCCTGACCCGCCGGGGCAACACCATCTACGCCCACCTGCTGGAGCAGCCCCTGGGCGCGGTGTGCATCCCGGGCCTGCGGGGCAGGGCGAAGGACGTCCGCCGGGTGGCCGATGGCGCCCAGGCCTATGCCGTGACCAGCTGGGTGACCGATCCCTACCCGGAGGATCTGTTCCTGTCCCTGGATCGGGAGGGTGTGAAGACGGTGATCCTGCCGCCCACCCCGGACTACGTGCTGCGGTTCACCCTGACGGACTGACGGAGGGGCATGGCAAAGGCCCGGACGCATGCCATCCGGGCCCGGAAGGGAACGTGGGGGAGGCGCTTAGCGGGGCAGGCGCTCCGCCATGAGGCTGCTCCACCGGCGGGCGATCTGCTCGGCGCCCTCCAGGGAGGGATGCACCATATCCTGGGAAATGAAGGCCGGGTTCTCCAGAAGCTCCAGGCCGTCGGTGAAGATCAGCCGCTCCCCGGCATAGCGCCGGACAATCTCCCGGAAGCGCTGGCCCTTCTCCTGCCCGTCGCCGTTGAAGTGGAACAGGCTGGTGGCGAACACGGGCCGGGGGTCCTCCGCCAGGATGGCGGTGAAGCGGTCGATGCGGGCCTCGAATTCCTCCTCGGTGAGGGCGAGCATGTTGATGCCCAGCTCCACCGAGGCAAAGTCCCAGTCCCTGCGGCTGACGATATGCCGGGCTACGGCCTCCTCCGCCATGGCTGCGCCAGCAAAGCCCAGGTTCAGGTAATCGCAGCCCAGCAGCTGGCTGATGCGGAAGGCATAGGTGTGAGGCGCGTCCAGGGCCAGGCTGCCGTGGGTGATGGATGAGCCGTAGGCCAGGTAGGTGCGCGCGGGCGTGTCGCCGGGGCGGGGAGGCTCCACGTCGCCCTCGCAGCCCATGTAGACGCAGGTGCCGTAGGGCATCACCAGGCGCACCAGCGCCGGGTCAAAGGGCAGGTGGGCATTTTCGCTGATGCGGCGCAGCTCCGGGACGTTCTGCGCGGCGGGAATATGCACCCGGGTGGGCGTGGTGCCGATAACCCGGGCGGAGTTTTCCCACCCGCCCTGGAAGCTGCCGTAGTAGATATGGGCCACCTGAGCCTCGGCCTCCGGCTCGCTCTTCAGGATCAGGGTGACGCCCTCGCCCTTGATGCGGAAGCGCAGCTCCACCCCGGAGTTGAAGTGGCATACGCGCTCGCGCAGCTTGTCGTTGGTCAGGGCGCGGACGTCCTCCGGCAGCCGCCACATCAGCCAGCCGTCCCCGGCGGGGGTCATGTCGGCAACGTTGTGGAAGTCAATGTTCTGAAATATCATACTGGCAGGCTCCTTTCATCCCTTCTGAGGGACGATGGTGTGAATCTGCCTCCATTATAGCACGAATTCCGCCGCGGGCAAGGAAAATCAGCGCGAAACGACGCTGCCGCCATCGTATTATGCGCGAAACAGCACAGTTTTCGCACGGGAACGCATAGAAGAATCTGCGAAAATTTGGTATGATCAGGCTGGATAGATACCAGAAACTCCAAACTGCCCGCCCGACCCAAGAGGCCGGCGCGAAGCGTATACAAAAAATGTGGAGGGAATTGACAATGGCAGGCATCATTTATGACAAGCAGCGGGTGCTCAGCGCCATCGACGCGGTGGCGGAGCAGACCATGAACATGGACATGCCCTGGGACTGGCCCTGCGGCGTGGCGTATTTCGGCATGTGCGAGGCTTCCCGCGTCACCGGCGACGACAAGTACATCGAGATGGTCAAGGCCCGGGTGGACGAGTACATCGAGCTGGGCCTGCCCCACTGGACGGTGAACACCTGCTCCATGGGCCACTGCCTGCTGTCGCTGCATGAAAAGTACGGGGATGAGCGGTACAAAAAGATTGCCGAGGAGAAGATCAGCTACCTGCGCCACGAGGCGCTGCGCTTCGGCGACAACGTGCTGCAGCATACCGTTTCCGCCAAGAATGACTTCCCCGAGCAGTGCTGGGCCGATACGCTGATGATGGCGGCCTTCTTTATGCTGCGGGCGGGCGTGGCCTGGGGCGACGCGGAGCTGATCGACGACGCGCTGAACCAGTACTACTGGCACATCGAGTACCTGCAGGACAAGAAGACCGGTCTGTGGTACCACGGCTACAACAACATCACCAAGGATCACATGTCCGGCTTCTACTGGGGCCGCGCCAACGCCTGGGCCGCCTACACCATGAGCAAGGTGGGCGTGGTGCTGCCGGAGTGCTACCTGTACCCCAAGTACATGGACGTGGCAGGCGCGCTGGCGGAGCAGCTGTCCGCGCTCAAGAAGCTTCAAACCGAGGACGGCCTGTGGCGCACCCTGCTGGATGATCCCGAGTCCTACGAGGAGGTGTCCGCCTCCGCCGCCATTGCCGCAGCCATGGTCATCAAGGGCAACCCCCTGCACCTGAAGTACGTCAACAAGGCCGTGGAGGGCATCCTGAACAACATCAGCCCCGAGGGCCGGGTGCTGAACGTGTCCGCCGGCACCGCCGTGATGAAGGATCGGGACGGCTACCGCAACATTTCCCGCCGCTGGACCCAGGGCTGGGGCCAGGGCCTGGCGCTGGCCTTCCTGGCCGCTGTGCTGGAGGCCGACAAGCTGGCGGTGGACGGCGCGCTGTAAGCCGGGTCAGGCTACCATAATGTAAAGGAGTGAAACCCATGAGCGAGGCAAAATACCGCCAGGGCGGCTTTACCCTGCCGGGCGAGGCGGGCTATGAGCAGCTGACGCTGGAGCTGGCGAAGAAGTGGGGCGCGGACGTGATCCGCGACAGCGACGGTACCAAGCTCTCCAGCGAAATCACCGACGCGGGCTACCGCATCTATTCCACCATCTGCATCATCCGCCAGCACAATGCGTTCGCCGCGGCCCATCCCGACGCCCAGCAGCAGTCCTTCCTCATCACCGACCCGGTGACCGCCGAGGGCGACACGCTGACCATCGGCCTGATGGACGGCTACTTTGACGAGCAGTTCGTGCTCAACGACGGCCCCGACGCGCTGGCCTATTACCAGGTCTACGACCGCACCAGCGGCACGGAGGTGCCCCGCGAGCAGTGGAGCTATGCTGATGGCAAGGTCACCGTCACCGGCGCGAAGCCCTGGCATCAGTACACCGTGTCCTTCCTGGCCTGGCGCATCTGGGAAGAGATCAACATGTACAACCACACCACCAATTCCTGGACCAGCGAGCATCTGCGCCAGCTGGATCCCCGGCATCCGGAAGCGTGGGCGTACCTCAAGGACTGGATGGAAAAATGGTGCGTGGACAATCCCCAGACCAACGTGATCCGCCTGACCAGCCTGTTCTACAACTTCGTGTGGATCTGGGGCTCGGACGAGCGGCTGCGCAACCGCTTCACCGACTGGGCCAGCTACGACTTCACCGTCAGCCCTGCGGCCCTGAAGGCCTTTGAGGAGAAGTACGGCTATGCCCTGACGGCGGAGGACTTTGTCAACGGCGGCAGGTTCCAGGTGACCCACATGCCCCCCACCGCCCACAAGCGGGACTACATGGAGTTCATCCAGGACTTCGTGGCGGAAAAGGCCAGGGAGCTGGTGGACATCATCCATAAGCACGGCAAGGAAGCCTACGTCTTCTACGACGACAGCTGGGTGGGCCTGGAGCCCAACGGCCCCCGGTTCCAGCATGTGGGCTTCGACGGGCTGATCAAGTGCGTGTTCTCCGGCTTCGAGTGCCGGCTGTGCGCCAACGCCAAGGTGCCCGTGCATGAGCTGCGCTTCCACCCCTACCTGTTCCCGGTGGGACTGGGCGGCGCGCCCACCTTCTCTCCCGGCGGCAATCCTGCCCGGGACGCCCTGCAGTACTGGAAGCACGTCCGCCGCGCGCTGCTGCGCCAGCCGGTGGACCGCATCGGCCTGGGCGGCTACCTGCACCTGACCCTCGATTATCCCGAGTTCAACGACGCCATTGAAAACATGGCCATCGAGTTCCGCCGCATTGTGGAGATGCACCGCCATGGCGCGCCCTACACCCTGCCCTGCCGGGTGGCTGTGATGCACACCTGGGGCGAGCTGCGGGCCTGGACGCTTTCTGGCCACTTCCACGAGACGGACAAGCACAACCTGATCCACATCAACGAGGCGCTGTCCGGCCTGCCGGTGGACGTGAAGTTCGTGTCCTTTGAGGATGTGGAAAACGGCGCGCTGGACAATGTGGACGTGGTGATCAACGCGGGCCGCGCGGGCGACGCCTGGAGCGGCGGCGACGCCTGGAAGTCCGAGCGGCTGGTGGAGGCCGTGACGAAGTTCGTCCATGAGGGCGGCAGCTTCATCGGCGTGGGCGAGCCCTCCGCCGTGGGCGGCTACAGCACCTGCTTCCGCCTGGCCCATGTGCTGGGCATTGACGAGGATACCGGCGCGCGGGTGTGCCATGGCCGCTGGCAGTACGCAGTGGATACCTCCCTGCCGGTGACGGTGAACGCCGCCGCCCTGCAGTCCAACCCCAATCTGTACCTGACCGACGGTAAGGCTCAGGTGCTGGCCGAGAAGGACGGCGCGCCCGTGATGACCGTGCATCCCTTCGGCAAGGGCAAGTCCGCGTACCTGAGCAGCTTCCGCGAGGGCCCGGAGAGCAACCGGATGCTGCTGGAGCTGCTGATGTACCTCACTGGCGCGAAGGCGGAGTACGTCTCCGACAGCGCCCTGGTGGAGGCGGCCTGGTATCCTGCGGACAGGACCCTCGTGGTACTCAACAACAGCGAAGAGCCTGCCAGCGCGTCCATCGCTCTGCCCGACGGCAGCCTGGATGTGACCCTGAACCCCATGGAAACCCGGATGATTCAGCTGTAATCACCTTGTTGAAACGCTTTGCACCTGTCTCCTGCATGGGAGACAGGTGCATTTTGTCCGTTTCAGACATTTTTTTGCTGGGAGCAGGGAAAACACTTCCAGTAATAGGCCATGTATGCTACAATAAGAAGCAATGGATCCCGTATACCGCCAAAGAAAGAAAGGAAGTTGGAATCATGAAAAAGCTGGCATCCATTCTACTGATCCTGACGATGCTCTGCTCGATGACCTGCGTTTTCGCCGAGGGTGCGGAGCGCGGCATGAGCGTGCTGATCCTGGTACCCTCCCTGGGCGACGGCAGCTACTTTGCCGCAGCCGCCGCGGGCGTGAAGGCCCTGGAGGAGAAGTACCCCGGCACCACCACCGAGGCCATTGCCATGGGCTCCATTCCCATGGAGAAGGCTTCCGCCGAGTACGAGCTGGAAACCTACAAGCCCTTTTTCACCGAGGCCTGCGAGAGCGGCAAGTACGACCTGATCGTCACCTGCGGCGCGGAATGCAACGCCGCTCTGGTGGATGCGGCCACCAATTATCCCGATCAGCTGTTCTTCAGCGTGGACCTGCAGGATGTGCCTGAAGCCCTGCAGGAGAATCCCCTGAGCAATGTCTATGGCCTGCGCTACAAGAACAAAGACCTGGGCTATCTGGCCGGTTACGTGGCCTGCCAGGTGACCACCAGCAGCATGCCCAAGGCCAACCCTGACAAGAAGGTCGGCGTGATTGTGGGCGTGAACTTCCCCGGCCTGAACGAGTACATCGGCAGCTTCTGCCAGGTATGCCGGGACAATGGCGTGACCGTGTACATCGACTACGCGGGCGACTTCCTGCCCGACCTGGCCCCCGAGGTTGCCAAGCAGGCCATGGCCATGTATGACGCGGGCGTGGACGTGATCTGGCAGGTGGCCGGCGGCGCGGGCGCGGGCGTGTTCACCGCCGCCAAGGAAGCCGACCGCTATGCCTTTGGCGTGGACTGCGACCAGTCTCAGACCATCGCCGACCCTGCGGAGGCCGCCACCATCGTGACCTCCTTCTTCGCCGATTATCCTGCTGCCGTTGACGCGGCCTTCTCCGCGCTGCTGGCGGGTGAATTCCCCGGCGGCACGTACCCGCTGGTGGGTCTGGCCGAGGGCTTCATCGGCTATGCCGATAACGAGCAGTTCGCCGCCATGACCAACCAGGATATCCGCGATGGCATCGCCCGGCTGTATGAGACGATGGCGCAGACCAATCCGCCGGTCTTCAGCGTGATTGACGATCCCGAGGGCTGGGAGACGCTGAAGCAGGAGGTTGCTCCCGCCGGCTGACGGCGCTCCGGCCTGCCCCATGAAGGAAGCCCCTGTTCCCGTTTCGGCGGGGACAGGGGCTTTTGATGTCAGGGTCAAGGATCCTTGGGCGGCACCAGCCACCCGGCGTACTTGTGCACGGTGACGGGCTGCAGGGCGTTCATATTGCGCCGCCACTCCGTGGGGGAGGAGCCGGTGGTGGCCACGAAGTGCCGGTTGAAGCTGCTCAGGGAGGTGAAGCCCACCGCCCCGCAGATGGACATGACCGACGCGTCGCTCAGCCGCAGCAGGGAGCAGGCCTTCAGGATGCGGGTGCGGTTCAGGTGCTCCAGCGGGCCCACGCCCATGATCTCCCGGAAGATGCGCCGGAAGTGGCTGGCGGACAGGTGGCACAGCGCCGCCAGCTCGCCGATGGAGAAATCCTCCATGTAATGCTCGTTGATGTGCTTGATGGCCGGGGCGATGGGCATGGCGTCCTGCTGCGGGGAGGCCACGGCGCTGTCCCGGCTGAGCATGATCAGCACGGAGAGCATCAGCGCCCGGATGCTGGTTTCGTAGCCGGGATGCTTCCCCACGGCCTCCTTGAGGAGCGTCTCCAGGATGGCCCGCAGCTCGGGGTGATCCCCTGCCCGGAGCAGCATGTGGTTGTTGTACAGAAGCGTCTGCAGCACCGCGCTGTTGGGGATGGCCTCCATGGGCAGCAGCGGACGCATCAGCTCCTGCACGTCCATGAAGATGTAGCTCCACCGGCTGGCCGTCCCGGGGTCGGAGCAGGTGGTGTGGGGCATATCCCCGGTGACGACGCTGATGTCCCCGGCGTGAAAGGGGCAGCGGCCGTCATGAAATTCCATGTATCCTGCGTCGGAGTGGCACAGGCCGATCTCCAGGCAGTTGTGAAAATGCAGTACGCCCGAGGGTACGTCGGAGATGCGCCATTCCTCGCCCGTCAGCACAAGGACGGGAAAGTGGGGCGGCAGATCGTAGGCGCGATATTCCATGACCATGCGTGGATGGCGAGGCATGAAGCATCAACCTCATTTCTTCCGAAGTAATGGACGGTATCAGATAGGACATGCGTTCTGCATGTTTTATTCGCCGTTGGGACATGATTCTCCTGCCGAAGCCGGTATACAGGCACAGCATGGCTTGACAAATACCCATGGGGGGTATATAATCAACATACCCCGAGGGGGTATATCGCATCAAGGAGGACGCACCCATGGAATGCAAGCATGACTGTGCGGCCTGCCACCGCACCAGGCATCGGGACGAGGAGGAGGTCCGGCGGCTGCTGAACCGTCTCAGCCGCATCGAGGGGCAGATCCGCGGTATCCGCGGCATGGTGGAGAAGGACGCCTACTGCCCGGATATCCTCACCCAGTCCGCAGCTGCGACGGCGGCGCTGAACGCCTTCAACCGGGAGCTGCTGGCCAGCCACATCCGCACCTGCGTCACCCGGGACATCCGCGAGGGCCGGGAGGGCACGGTGGACGAGCTGCTGGATACCCTGCAAAAGCTGATGCGCTGACCATACAAGGAGGAGGATACCCATGAAGCAGTATCATGTGACGGGCATGTCCTGCGCGGCCTGCGTGGCCCGGGTGGAGAAGGCTGTGCGCCAGGTGCCGGGGGTGACGGAGGTATCCGTCAGCCTGCTGACCAATCAGATGGGCGTGGAGGGCACGGCGGAGGACAGCGCGATCATCCGCGCGGTGCAGGAGGCGGGCTACGGCGCGTCGGTGAAGGGCGCGGACAGGGCGAAGTCGTCCGCCGCCGATGAGGACGCCCTGGCCGATCACGAGACCCCCGCTCTCAAGCGGCGGCTATGGTGGTCGCTGGGCTTCCTGGCGGCGCTGATGTACGTGTCCATGGGGCATGTGATGGCGGGCTGGCCCATGCCCGCCTGGTTCCATGAGAACTATGTAGCCATCGGCCTGGTGGAGCTTGTCCTGACGGGGATCATCATGGTTATCAACCAGAAGTTTTTCATCAGCGGCTTCAAAAGCCTGTGGCACCGTTCCCCCAACATGGATACCCTGGTGGCCCTGGGGGCCAGCGCGTCCTTCCTGTACAGCCTGTGGGCGCTGTTCGCCATGACGGGCAGCCCCATGCACGCCGCCCATTACCTGCATGAGTTCTACTTCGAGTCGGCAGCCATGATCCTCACGCTGATCACCGTGGGCAAGATGCTGGAGGCCCGCAGCAAGGGCAAGACCACCGACGCACTGAAATCCCTGATGAAGCTGGCCCCAAAGACCGCCACGCTTCTTCGCGACGGCGCGGAGGTCACCGTGCCCATTGAGGACGTGCAGGTGGGGGATGTGTTCGTGGTGCGGCCCGGCGAGAGCATCCCGGTGGACGGCGTGGTGCGGGAGGGCAGCAGCGCGGTGAACGAATCCGCCCTCACCGGCGAGAGCATCCCCGTGGACAAGGCTCCCGGCGACAGGGTGTCCGCCGCCACGGTGAACCAGTCCGGCTACCTGCGCTGCGAGGCCTCCCGGGTGGGCGAGGACACCACCCTCAGCCAGATCATCCGCATGGTCAGCGACGCGGCGGCCACCAAGGCCCCCATCGCCAAGGTGGCGGACAGGGTCAGCGGCGTGTTTGTCCCGGCGGTGATCGGGATTGCCCTCGTCACCCTGGCGGTGTGGCTCTTGTGCGGGGAGTCTTTCGGCAATGCTCTTGCCCGGGCCATTTCCGTCCTGGTGATTTCCTGCCCCTGCGCCCTGGGCCTGGCCACCCCCGTGGCCATCATGGTGGGCAACGGCCTGGGCGCGAAGAACGGCATCCTGTTCAAGACGGCAGCCTCCCTGGAGGCGGCGGGCAGGACGCAAATCGTTGCCCTGGACAAGACCGGCACCATCACCTCCGGCCAGCCGGTGGTGACGGACATCCTCCCGGCGGAGGGCGTGACCGAGGCTGACCTGCTGCGCGCCGCCCACGCCCTCGAAAATCGCTCGGAGCATCCGCTGGCCCGGGCGGTGGTGGCCTGCGCTGAGGCGCGGAGCATGCAGGCGGAGGCAGTGGAGGACTTCCGCGCCCTGCCGGGCCATGGCCTGACCGCCAGGCTTAACGGCGAACCCCTCCTGGGCGGGAGCCTTCGCTTCATGAGCGGGGAGACGCAGGTGCCCGATACCCTGCGCCAGGCGGCGGACAAGCTGGCGGAGGAGGGCAGGACGCCGCTGCTCTTCGCCCTGGGGGGAAGGCTGCTGGGCGTGATCGCCGTGGCGGACGCCATCAAGGAGGACAGCCCCCGGGCCGTGGAGGAGCTGAAGCATATGGGCATCCGCGTGGTGATGCTCACCGGCGACAACCGGCGCACCGCCGAGGCCATCGGCCGTCAGGCGGGGGTGGATCAGGTGATCGCCGGGGTGCTGCCCGAGGGCAAGGAGGCGGTGATCCGCAGCTTGAAGGAGCAGGGCCGTGTGGCCATGGTGGGCGACGGCATCAACGACGCGCCTGCCCTGACCCGGGCGGACGTGGGCATCGCCATCGG
>JBJEUJ010000117.1:0-2806 GCA_051883775.1 Aristaeellaceae bacterium
TGGACTCCATGTCCAGCTGCTGCAGGTGCGCCGGGAAGCGGCTGAGCGCCTGGGAGTAGGGCAGCACGGCGGTGTTCGGATAGCCCAGCACGTTGCGCTCGTACACGCCGATGAGCGCGTCCAGCATGGCGGGGTTGGCCAGCAGATCCTCGTTCTTGGCCAGCTTGTCGGCCTCGGCCGCGCCGTCCAGGAACTGGGCGAAGACCTCCGGCCCAAAGGCCAGGGACAGCACCGCGCCGCCCACGGCGGAGGTGGAGGAATAGCGGCCGCCGATGTAGTCGTCCATGAAGAAGGCGGCAAGGTAATCATCGCTCTTGGCCAAGGGGGAGGTTTCGCTGGTGACGGCGATCATGTGCCGGGAGGCGTCCAGACCCGCCTTGGCCAGCGCATCCTTGACGAAGGACTCGTTGGTCAGCGTCTCCAGGGTCGTGCCGGACTTGGACACCAGCACGAACAGCGAATGGGCGATGTCGATCCTGCTGAGCACGGCCGCCGCGTCGTCGGGATCCACGTTGCTGATGAACTCGGCCTTCATCTTATGGGTGCCGTTGACCTTCGCCCAGTTCTCCAGCGCCAGATACATGGCGCGGGGGCCCAGGTCGCTGCCGCCGATGCCGATCTGCACCACGGTGGTGAACTTCTCGCCCGCCGCGTTGGTGATCTCGCCGGCATGCACCTTCTTGGCCAGCTCCGCGATGCGGGTCTGCTGCTCCACATAGAAGGCGCGCTTGTCCACGCCGTCGGCCATCACGGTCTCGCCCAGCTGGCCGCGGCACAGGTGATGCAGCACGCGGCGGTTCTCACCGGTGTTGATGACCGCGCCGTTGTACAGCTCGGCAAACTTTTCCGTCAGCTGCGCCTCCCTGGCCAGGTCGGCCAGGACGGCCAGAATGCCGTCATCCACCGGGCGCGCGCCAAAGTTGAAATCAAGCCCAGCACCCATGGGCACGGAGTAGCGCCGCACGCGCTGCGCGCCATCCTCACCGGACATCGCGGCCTTCAGGTCAACCCTCGGGACGCTCGTCAGAGCCTGATAGGCAGCCAGAGTATTCATGTTTTTCCAAGCGGTCATGATGAAAATCCTCCTCTTTCCTGATGAAAGTGCATGCTGAGCAGGCGTATACATGATGAGCCGTATACATACGTTCATTATAATCGCAATCCGGATAAAATTCAAGGACAGATGCGGCGAATGCAAAAGAAAGCCCGCCGGGGGCTTTTCCTCCCGCAAGACCCGCGAATGCGATGGAATCATTGCAATTCCAGGGCGTGTGTGCTACACTCTTTGCGGCATTGGGCACACCGGGGCTTCTTATGAGCGGCCCGTGCCTTCCCCGCACACGAAAGGAGTTCGTTTTATGCACTCGCGTACCCGGGACATGACCAAGGGCAGTCCGCTGCGGCTGATCCTGACCTTCTGCCTGCCCATTGTGGCGGGAAACCTGTTCCAGCAGCTTTACAGCCTGGTGGATACGCTGGTCATCGGGCGGATTGAGGGCGTGACGGCCCTGGCGGCGGTATCGTCGGCGGGATGGCTGGACTGGACGGTGCTGAGCCTGGCCATCGGCCTGGCCCAGGGCTTCGCCATTGAGATCGCCCAGCGCTTCGGCGGGGGCGAGTATGGCGCCATGCGCCAGGCTGCCGGGCAGAGCGTGCTGCTGGCCGTGGGGCTGACGGTGCTGATTGAGGTACTGGCCCAGGTGTTCCTGCACCCGGTGCTGGTGGTGATGAAGAGCCCCGACAATACCATCGCCCTCACCGAGCATTATCTGCGGATCATCTTCGCCGGGCTGCCGCTGGTGATGGCCTTCAACCTGTTCAGCGGCGCGCTGCGCTCCGTGGGCGACAGCCGCACCCCCCTTATCGCCATGACCACCGCCGCCATTTGCAACATCGCCCTGGACGTGGCCTTTGTGGGGCTGCTTCGCTGGGGCGTGACGGGCGTGGGCGTGGCCACGGTCATGAGCCAGTGCGTCTCCTGCGTGATCTGCTTCATCGCCCTGGCAAGGCTGCCCATCATGCGGCTGAAGCGCGGGGACTTCCGCCCCCGGCCGGTGATGCTCCGCAGGCTGCTGGGCCTGGGCCTCCCCGTGGCCTTCCAGAACCTGATTATCTCCTTCGGCGGGCTGGTTTTGCAGACCGTGGCGAACAGCTTCGGCTTCCTGTTCATGGCGGGGTTCAACGCCGCCACGCGCCTCACTGGGCTGACCGAGCTGGCGGGTACCTCCATCGGCAGCGCCATGGGCACCTTCGCCGGGCAGAACCTGGGCGCGGGCAAGCTGGATCGGGTGCGGCTGGGGCTGAGGCGGTCGGCGCAGATCGCGGCGGGGATGGCGGTTCTGGTGGCGGCGTGCATGGTGCTGTTCGGCCGGCCGCTGCTGAACCTGTTCATTGAGGACGACCCGGCCATGGTGGATCAGGTGCTGACCATCGGCTGCCGGTATCTGAATGTGATGAGCCTGGGCCTGCCCATGCTGTACATGCTCTTTGTCTACCGCTCCACGCTGCAGGGCCTGGGGGATACCTTTGTGCCCATGCTCTCGGGCGTGGTGGAGCTGGTGATGCGGGTGGGCGCGGCGCTGCTGCTGCCGCTGCTCATCGGGGAATGGGGCGTGTACATTGCGGAAATCATGGCATGGATCGGTGCGGCGATCCTGCTGATCTGGGGCTACTACCGGCGGATGCGGCTGCTGGAGGGGCAGATGCAACCAAGCTCCAGGTAATCGCGCCAGCGAAAACGGCAGAAAAGACAACCCCCCTGGAGCGCGCCAGCGAAAACGGGTCAAGGGGTGAAACCCCTTGCGCG
>JBJEUJ010000118.1:0-2805 GCA_051883775.1 Aristaeellaceae bacterium
ATGGAGCGGGGGTTGGGCAGGGTGATGCAGGAATAGGCCAGCAGGAATCCCTGCCGCCGCAAAAGCGATAGCAGCGGCCCCATCAGCGACCGGCCTGCGTGGCGGCCCTCCCGGCCCGGCTGCAGGTAGATGGTCAGCTCCACGTCCCAGCGGTAGGCGTCGTGGGGACGGAAGGCCCCGGCGTAGGCAAAGCCCGCCACCTGCCCCGCCTCCTCCAGCACCAGGAAGGGGTACGCGCCGGAGGCAATCTGCCGGGCATAATGCTCGGCGGAGGGGGCCTGGGTGGCGAAGGTAATGACCGTATGGTCGGCATAGTGGCTGTAAATGGCGGCAATGGCGGGCGCATCCTCCGCCCGGGCGGGTCGGACAGGCATCAACAGGTCGCCTCCTTCATGGGGCCTATTATACCGTCCGGGCGGGCAAAATGCAAGACAAGCCTGCAGCGCCGTCATTCCGGCGGGACAAAGAAGCGCCTGCCCGTCATGGAGGCGGCCAGGACGCACACGTCAACGGCCCGGCCCTCCTCCCGCATGCCCGCCGCCGCCCGCCCCTCCATCACCACCGTGTCCACCCACGCGCAGCCCGGCAGCTCAAACTCCAGGCAGACCAGGGCGTTGCGGCGCAGCATGTCCGCCTTGCGCCCGCCCTCGGGCATGGTCAGGTGAATGATCACCTGCCCCCGGGTCACCTCCAGCTGATAGTGCAGGGGCACCACGTAGGGCTGATCGCGCTCGGAGAGGGCCAGGCGCGCCAGGCTCCCGGCGCGCAGCACGTCCAGCATCTGCATCAGGTTCAGTTCCATATACTTCAGCTCTCGCATGGACAGCATCCCCCAGTCTCGTGGGGCGGAAGCGCCCCGTTCAGCGTATGTCCGCCGGGGTGCGCGGGTGCGCCTGTTACTCCTGGACAGGAATTGACCGAATGTCACAAACCCGAACGTTTCCTTCAATTTCCGCAGGAAAAGTGCAGGAAAAATGCAGGATTTCCTCTTTACGGGGCGATGCGTGGTGTGTATAATAGGTGCGAGAATCAAGGGAGATGGCTTCTCTTGATTTCGTTTTACCTATTTCTGACGCTTGAAGGAGGAACCTACTATGAAGCTTCGCAAGCTGGCCGCCGCGGTTCTGGCTCTGGCGCTGGTGCTGTGCATGGGCACCGCCGCCATGGCGGAGGACACCATCAAGATCGGCCTGATCGGCCCGCAGACCGGCGGCGCCGCTGTGTACGGCATGGCCGTGGCCCGCGCCGCGCAGATCGCCGTGGATGAGATCAATGCCCAGGGCGGGCTGCAGATCGCCCTGGATGTGCAGGACGACGAGCATGACGCCGAGAAGGCCATCAACGCCTACAACGCCGTGCTGGACAACGGCGCGCAGATGATCCTGGGCACCGTGACCACCACCCCCTGCATCGCCGTGTCCGCCCAGGCCTTTGAGGAGCGGGTGTTCATGCTGACCCCCTCCGCGTCCTCTCCCGCGGTCATCGAGGGCAAGGACAACATGTACCAGGTGTGCTTCACCGACCCCGCCCAGGGCGCTGCCTCCGCTGACTACATCTTCCAGAACAAGCTGGGCGAGAAGATCGGCGTGATCTACAACAACGGCGACGTGTACTCCACCGGCATCTACCAGACCTTCGAGACCAAGGCTGCCGAGCTGGGCCTGGAGATTGTGAAGGTGTCCACCTTCACCGACGACACCACCGACTTCTCCGTGCAGGTGACCGACATGAAGAACGCCGGCGCCGACGTGGTGTTCCTGCCCATCTACTACACCCCCGCTTCCCTGATCCTGACCGAGTCCAGCAAGCAGGAGTTCGCCCCCGTGTTCTTCGGCGTGGACGGCATGGACGGCATCCTGACCGTGGAAGGCTTCGACGCCTCCCTGGCCGAGGGCGTCATGCTGCTGACCCCCTTCTCTGCCGATGCTGAGGACGAGAAGACCAAGGCCTTCGTGGCCAAGTATCAGGAGCTGTACGGCGAGGTGCCCAACCAGTTCGCCGCGGACGCCTATGACGGCATCTATGCCCTGTATGCTGCGGCTGTGGCCGGCGGCATCACCGGCGACACCACCGTGGAGGACGCCTGCGAGATCCTGATCGAGCAGTTCCAGGCCCTGACGGTGGAAGGCCTGACCGGCACCATGACCTGGAGCGCCACGGGCGAGGTCACCAAGACCCCCACCGCCGTCGTCATCAAGGACGGCGTGTATGTGGGCGCCGGCAAGTAAGCCAGCCAGGCGGTATCCTGCCGGCTCCGGTTCATCCGGAGCCGGTGGGAGCCCCCATGGGCATAAAGCTCCATATCGCAGTATGAGGTAACCAACACCAGTCACGCCAAGGAGGGCTGATTGCTGTTGATTACCTTATACTAATTCGTATCAAAATACTTCATTCGCGCAGCGTCCCTTCCGCCCCGGCCGCGCCTTGCCCATTTCCGCCGGAACGGACAATCCGCTGCGCCCGGTGAAGCGTTTCGGACGCGAAGGCGTATGACTGCGTTTCTTCCACAACATTTGACGCACAAGCGAGGTGCTGGGGAGCATGATCCAATTCCTTTCCTACCTGGTCAACGGCATCGGTCTGGGCAGCGTGTACGCCATCATCGCCCTGGGCTATTCCATGGTATACGGCATCGCCAAGATGCTGAACTTCGCCCACGGCGACGTGATCATGATCGGCGCGTACATCTGCTTCTGCGCCACGCAGTACTGGGGACTGCCTCCGGCGCTGGCCGTGCTGGCGGCCATGGCGGTGTGCACGGTGCTGGGCGTGGTGATTGAGGGCCTGGCCTACAAGCCCCTGCGG
>JBJEUJ010000119.1:0-2794 GCA_051883775.1 Aristaeellaceae bacterium
AGCCGAAGGCTCTTTGGCGAGGGTCTGGGGCGAGAAGCCCCAGCGTCCCCCACCCTCCCACGCGCGCGCAGTATGGCCGGAGGGAACCAACTCAATCGCGTGCCGGGTGTGGGCACTGCCCACCGAGAAGCCCCAGCGTCCCCCCTGCCCCTTAGTTCAGATACAGCATAATCTCAGACAAATACATCTGCTGGAAGTAAAGGTGCAGCACAACCTGGCGGTCGCCCTCCGTGGGGAAGCCGTAGCGCAGGGTGCAGGAGGCGTCGGTGCCATACTCGGCCGTGCCCCAGGAGCCGGTGCCCTCCGTGCCGTAGAGCGCCTCGCGGGACACGCCGTCAAACGCGCCCTCGCCATGGCGGAAACGGTTCAGCACACTGGATACCGTGTCGCCCAGACGCACGCTGCGGGGGCCCTCCATGGCGTCCATGTCAATGACCAGCATGTCCGCGCGGGGATTCTGCTTCTGCGCGTCATAGATGAAGGTCAGCTCGCAGGCGGCAAACTCCATCGTGCGGATGTACTCGCCCGTGTCGTCCTCCATCCAGCTGTCCTCCTGGCAGGCGCCCAGGGCCGCTTCCGCCTGCTCCGGGGTCAGGGTCAGGAAATCCAGACCCTCAAAGTGCAGATCCTCCCGGTTGAATGCCTCCAGATCCGTCCCCACCAGGGAGGTGGGTACCTGGGTGTAGAAGGATTCCTCCGCCACCTGCTGCACGGCGGCCACGTTCTCCTGCACGCTCTGAGCGTCAATGCGGCTGTCCAGGCCGTAGGCGCGGATGGCCACCACCAGGTTGTCCTGCACGGTGTAGATCAGCCCCGCGTCGGTGTAGCCGTCGCCGCCGGTGGCCGCCTGCTCCTGAATGGCGTACTGAATGGTCAGGATCCGCTGGCCGTCCCGCTGCACCCAGGCCCACTGAGCCCCCGCGGGCATCATGTTGCTCACGTACAGCGCCGCAAAGCCCCGATCCCCCGCCAGGGAGGGATTCTCATTGTAGAAGGCCTCCAGCACCTGGGCGGGCTGCATGTCAATGCAGGTGCCCCGGGGGCCGGTTTCCTCCGGCGCGGTCACCACCAGGTTGCGCACCACGCTGTCCGCAGTCATCTCCGGCCGATCCATGTACAGGGTGGCAAAGTCATAAATGAAGGCGTAGCCGTCCTCGGACAGGGCCGCCGCCTCGGTGGGATCGTTCATGGGCTCCGTGGCCAGGGCGCGCTCCTTGTAGGATTCCACCCAGGCTTCCAGCTCCTCCAGCGTCAGGGCGTCGCCCGTATCCTCCGCCAGCACGGGCAGGCAGAGCGCCGCAATCATCAGGGCGCAAAGCAGGCAAAACAATCGTTTCCGCATGGTGCAACTCCTTTGCTTCACCGCGGGGACGGCCCCCGCGTACATTCATCCGAGTTTATTGTACAGCAAAAATCCCCCCGTGTACAGTGCCGGAGGGGAACGATCATGTAAATTTCACACAGGATAGGAATTTCTTCCAGCGCCTGTACGGACGCGCCGGGGGCCGGCAAGGGCCTTCTTCCAGCATGCGGCAAAAGCGGCTTTCCGCCGCGCGGATGCCAAAATGCGCCAGCAACGGGCGCCCTGCGCCGTGCGTTTGGTTGGTGCAGGCGGATGGCAAACACCCGCCCGACAAGCAAAGGAGGAAAGACCCATGAAGCACGTGAACCTGAAAAAGCTCGCCGGCCTGACCGCCGCCGCAGCCCTGACCCTGACCCCCCTGGCCTCCCTGGCCGATACCGCCCAAAGCGCCCTGGTCAAGGGCGGCGCGCTGAACCTGCGGGAAACCGCCTCCCTCAGCGCGAAGGTGCTGGGCCAGTACCCCACCGGCACGCTGGTGGAAATCATCGAGAGCGGCAACGAGTGGCACAAGGTCACCGTCAACGGCAAAACCGGCTACATGATGGCCAAGTACCTGAACACCGACGTGACCACCGCCGTGCAGACCGCCACCGTGCGCACCAACACCGGCATCGGCCTGAACCTGCGGGAGGAGCCCCGGCTCTCCGGCAGGGTGATCACCAGCTTCAAGCCCGGCACCCAGGTCACCGTCTACCAGAAGGGCGCGGACTGGTGCCGCGTGAAGGTGGACGGCCAGGAGGGCTTCATGGCCACGAAGTACCTGAGCTTCGGCGGCAACAGCGGCTCTACCACCCCCTCCACCGGCAAGGTGGCCGTGGTCAACAACCCCAAGGATACCCAGGTGCTCAACCTCCGCCAGGAGGCCTCCCTGGACGCGAAGGTCCTGGCCTCCTACCGCAACGGCACCAAGGTGACCATCCTCAAGTCCGGCACCACCTGGCACAAGGTGCAGGTGGAGGACGGCAGGGTGGGCTACATGATGGCCAAGTACCTCAAGCTGACCGGCGAGACCGCCTCCACCCAGCCCTACACCGCCAGGCTCATCAACGTCAACGGCGGCAGCATCGTGAACTTCCGCAAGGGCCCCAGCCTGAACAGCGCCATCATCCGCAAGGTGCCCGTGGGCACGAAGGTGACCGTCCTGGAGCATGGCACGGACTGGTGCAAGGTGGATGTGGAGGGCACCATCGGCTACATCAGCACCTGGTTCATGACCCCTGTGAACAACTGATTCCCCTGACATGCACAAAAGACAACGCCTATCCGCGCCCGCACCGCCTCCCCCCTTCGGCGATGCGGGCGGCGTTTTACGGTCAAAGACCACCCCCATGGAGCGCGCCAGCGAAAACGGGTCAAGGGGCGAAGCTCCTTGCGCGGGTGCAGGGGCGGCGTTAGCCCCTGCGCAGGTCCGGGCGGCAGCCCGGCGCAGCA
>JBJEUJ010000120.1:0-14970 GCA_051883775.1 Aristaeellaceae bacterium
GCAGTTTTGCTTCTATCAAGGTCGTAGGCTGCGGCGGCGGCGGTACCAACGCCGTAAACCGCATGGTGGAGGCCGGGCTGCGCGGCGTTGAGTTCATCGCCATCAATACCGACCGCCAGGCGCTGGCCCTCTCCGGCGCGCAGACCAAGATTCAGATCGGCGAAAAGCTGACCAAGGGCCTTGGCGCGGGCGCGGTGCCCGAGGTGGGCCGCCGCGCGGCGGAGGAGAGCCGGGAGGAGATCGCTCAGGCGCTCAAGGGTGCGGACCTGGTGTTCGTTACGGCGGGCATGGGCGGCGGTACCGGCACCGGCGCTGCGCCCATTGTGGCCGAAATCGCCCGGGATCTGGGCGCGCTGACCATCTCCGTGGTCACCAAGCCCTTCGCCTTTGAGGGCAAGCAGCGCATGAAGAATGCCGAGATGGGCATTGCCGACCTGAAGCAGCGGGTGGACACCCTGGTGGTGATCCCCAACGACCGTCTGCTGCAGGTGGTGAGCAAGGGCACCACCATGCTGGAGGCCTTCCGCATTGCCGACGATGTGCTGCGCCAGGGCATCCAGGGCATCAGCGACCTGATCGCCGTGCCTGCGCTGATCAACCTGGACTTTGCCGACGTCAAGACCGTCATGGAGTCCGGCGGTATGGCCCACATGGGCATCGGCACCGGCAAGGGCGAGAACCGCATGGTGGAGGCCGCCAAGAACGCCATCTCCAGCCCGCTGCTGGAGACCAACATCGACGGCGCCCGCGCTGTGCTGATCAACATCACCGGCGGCGAGGACATCAGCATCGTGGACATCAACGAGGCCGCCAACCTGGTCATGCAGGCCGCCGATCCCGAGGCGAACATCATCTTTGGCGCGGGCATTGACGAGAACATGGGCGACGAGGTGCGCATCACCGTCATCGCCACCGGCTTTGAAAAGACCTCCTTCCCGCCCAAGGAGCCAGCCAAGAAGCCCCGCGAGCTGGAGAAGGAGCGCCTGTTCGGCTCCGGCTACACGGCGGCCAGCAGCTTCGGCAATTACACCGCCGCGCCCCGGCCCTCTACCCCTGCCGCCGCGGATTATGAGGAAGCTGGCTTCACCAGCAGCTTCTCCACCCAGCAGCTGCAGCAGGGTGGTGACAATGCGGGCTTCACCAGCCAGCGGCCCTCCATGGGCGTGCCCAATGTGGGCGGCTATCAGCCCGGTTTCGGCTATCAGCCCCAGCAGCAGGCGCCCGCGCAGCCTGCGCCCCAGCAGACCGCGCCCTACGGCACCAGCCAGCTGTTCGGCAATCAGCCCCAGCAGCCCTACCAGTCCGCCTTTGGCAACCAGCAGGAATCCGCGCCTGTGCAGCCTGCGCCCCAGCAGACGCCGCCCCAGCCCTCCGCCATGGAGGTGGACCAGCGCGGCGTGCCTGCCTTCCTGCGCAGGAAGAAGTAAGGCGGAGCAGAACTTGATATGCGAAGGGGAGAGCATTGGCTCTCCCTTTTCGCTTGATTTTGGATGAAAGGATGATTCCATGCAACGGCTGCTTGCGCTGCTGATGGCGCTGTGTCTCTTGACGGCTCCCGCACTGGCGGAGGATTCACTGATCCAAAGGGCGGCGGAGCTTGCGGCGCGGATGGATGCACTGGCGTGCGAAGAGGGCTTCCTGGCCATCATGACGGGCTCGGAGGATGTCCTGGTGACGATTCGCATCTGGGCCGAGGGCAACCATGATACGCCGGCACGGCTGTTCCGGGTGGACACGACGGAGCTGTCCGGCAGCCTGGCAGGGGTGATAGGCGAGGGCCTGTCGGATGCCGCCATGGCGGAAATGAACCGCAGGCTGCCCATGAGCCTGCCGTCGCTGCTCTGCGCACATCAGGGCACGGTTCAGCTGGCGGCGGCGAGCATCTGCCAGGTCAGCGAGGTGTTTGCCACACAGGCGCAGGGAAGCGGTATGCTGATGCTGCTGTACGAGGACGCCGTGCCTGTCATGGTGGCCTGGCGCACGGAGAACGGCGCAGCGCTGATGCAGGCAACCTTCCTGGAGGACGCAGCGCTGTCATCCTGCACCACGGCGGAGCAGGCGACGACCTGGCTGGCGGAAAAGGGATGGCCGCTGACGGCGGAGGCTGTGCCGCTGTCCTGACGGGGCACAGGCACAGGGGAGAGCGCGAGGGCTCTCCCTTGTCGGCTCAGTTGGTGAGCATGGAGGCGGGCCTGTCCTCCGTGGCCTCATCCGCCTCCCGGCCGGAGGTGAACAGGCTCTTCAGCCACTGGCCCAGGGAAGGGGAGGTGTCCTGGGCCCGGGCCACCTGCACGGACTGCACGCCCTCCAGCAGGATGCCGTTGTCCAGCAGCTCTGCGTGGACGGGTATCACCCGGTAGGTGTAGGTCACGCCGGGGGTTGCCCTGCTGTCGGCATAGTAGAGGGTTTCCCCGGCGGAGCCCCGCAGCTCGGTGAGGATGAAGCTTTCGCCAACGGCGTCCCGCTGGATGCGGTAAACGGCGGTGGCGGCGGGCTCAATGACCAGCAGGGGCTGGCCGCTGTCGTTATGGGTGACGTAAAAGGATTTGGCCTGGGCGGGAGCCTTCCACACGTCGGAGGCCTTGGTGGGCTGGGTACCCTCCCGGAAGTACTCGGTGACGCGGTAGGCGGCGGGGGTCAGGCTGGTGGCCAGCATGGGCTCGCCCCGCCATTCGATGGCCTTCTTGTCAATTTCCGCCGTAACGATGCCACTGGGCCGGGTGAAGTCCGGCTTGTCCCGTCCGGTGTACCAGGCCTTGAGGAAGTTCCTGGCCAGGGTGGCGGGGTTGGTGCCGCCGGAAACGCTGTTGGGCAGGCGATGGCTGCTGTCCGGGTTGTCGTAGCCCATCCAAACCGCCACGGACAGCGCGGGTGTGTAGGCAGCCATCCACACATCCCGGTTGCCACCGCCGGTTTCATTGACGGTGCCGGTCTTGCCTGCCACGGGCGTGCCTGCGCCGGAGAGCCTGGAGCCGGTGCCCGAGGCGGTGACGGTTTTCAGCAGGCTGGTCATCAGATAGGCGGACTGGGGTGAAAGCACCCGGTTGCCGCTGTCCTGGTGCTGGTAGACGATGACGCCGTCCCGGTCGGTGATGCGCTCGATAAAGTAGGGCGCGTGGAAGGTGCCGCCGTTGGCGAAGGGGGCGTAGGCGGCGGCCATCTGCACGGGTGACGCGCCGTAGGTCATGCTGCCCAGGGCCAGGGACAGGTTGCTGTCCCTCTCATCCAGGGGGATGCCCACGGCGGAGAGGTACTTGCGGCTGTTGCTCAGGCCGATGCTCTGCAGCACCTTCACCGCAGGAATGTTCAGGCTGTTCTTCAGCGCCGTGCGGACGGTGACAAAGCCGTAGTAGGCGTTGCCGGCGTTGCGGGGCTTGTAGGAGCCGAAGGACGTGGGCTCGTCCAGGATCACGCTGGCGCAGGTCCACCCGGCATACTCCATGGCCGGAGCGTAGACGGCCAGGGGCTTGAGGGCCGAGCCCGGCTGGCGGCGCAATTGGGTGGCCCGGTTCAGGCCCCGGCGGGTGGTGTACTCCCGCCCGCCCACAATGGCCCGCACCGCGCCGGTCAGGGTATCCACGCAGGCCGCGGCGGACTCCACCTTGGTACCGTCGGCGTGGTTGGCGGGGAAAACGTCCCGGGTGTACTGCTCGTCCAGGATGGACTGCATGGCGGAATCAAGGGTGGTGTCGATGCGGTAGCCACCGGCCAGCAGCGTCTCGGCGGACACGTCCAGCTGCAGCTCCGCCTCCTCCAGCACCGCATCCACGAACCAGCCGTACTCCGTCTGTACCGCCGTTCCCTCCAGGGGGGTCAGCTCCTCGGCCAGGGCGGCGTCGTATTCCGCCTGGGTGAGCATGCCCTCCTGCAGCATGGTGGCCAGGATGTAGCTGCGCCGCTCCCGGTTGGCCTCGGGCCGGGTCTGAATGGCATAGGCCGAGGGGGCCTTGATGGCGGCGGCCAGGCAGGCGGCCTGGGCAGGGGACAATTCCCTGGCATCCACGCCGAAGGTCACCTCCGCCGCGGCCTGAATGCCATAGGCTCCCTGGCCGAAGTAGATGAAGTTCAGGTACATCTCCAGGATCTCGTCCTTGGTGAAGTCATGCTCGATCTGCACAGCCAGCCAGATTTCCTCCAGCTTGCGGGCGATGGTTTTCTGGCTGGAAAGATGGGACAGCTTGGCCAGCTGCTGGGTGATGGTGCTGGCCCCCTGGCCGAAGCCGCCCGTGCGCAGGTTGCTCACCAGTGCGCCGGCAATGCGGGTCACGTCGAAGCCGGGATGCTTGTAAAAGCGCAGATCCTCCGCCGCCA
Source organism: Aristaeellaceae bacterium (assembly GCA_051883775.1). GTDB lineage: Bacteria > Bacillota > Clostridia > Christensenellales > Aristaeellaceae > UBA11524. The sequence continues at coordinate 4,312 of JBJEUJ010000120.1, forward strand.
GGAAGGCGTTTACCACGTGGTCGGGGAGGGTATCCATGGCGATGGCGGTGCGGTTTTCCTTGCCCACAAGGGTGGTGACGAAGGCGCCGTCCTTGTCGTAGATGGCGCCGGTCTGGGCCAGGCCGGTGAGGCGGGTGGGGTCGAGCCGCTGCCAGGAGGCCACGTCAAAGTAGACGAAGGCAGCCGCAGTGGCGCCAAGGAGAATCAGAACCGCCGCCACCCCCGCCGCCTTCCGGAAAATCCGCCCTTTCGCGCTCATTGAATCGCCTCCTGTGCCTGTAAGATTCTTGCCGGAGGAGACGGAAATTCTGCATCCGGGCCGGTGGAAGTTTCTGGCGGGCGATTTTGACGCCGAAACAGGCCCCGGGGAAGAAAAAATAGACAAATCCGACAGAAATTTAGAAAAAAGCTGGCCAAAATGCCGTTCATCAGCTATAATAAGTGAAAATATTCCTATCTGTTAAGGAGTGATGTGGATGCGCAAAATGTTGACATGGCTGCTGCTTATGGCCATGCTGCTTCTCCCCTGCACCGGACTGGCTCAGGAGCTGACGGTCATCTCCATGGCCGGGTATGATGATTCGTCCGCCAACCACGACTGGAACACCAACCTGTTCTTCCAGCGGATGGAGGAGCGGACGGGCATTGCCTTTATGTTCAGCCAGTATACGGACGAAAACACCTGGGCCCAGGCCAAGCAGAGCATGATTGACGGCGTTGGCGAGCTGCCCGAGGTGCTGTTCAAGGCCTCCCTGAGCAACACCGAGCAGATGGAAATGTACAACAAGGGCGTGCTCATCGACCTGAAGCCCTACCTGGAGGAGCATGCCCCCAACCTGTGGGCCATGCTTCAGGAGAACCCGGACTGGCTCAGGGCCATCACCCTGCCCGACGGGGCCATCGTGGCCCTGCCCGGCATCAACCAGCTGCAGAACAACAACGCCATGTGGATCAACACTGCCTGGCTCAATTCCCTGGGGCTTTCCGTGCCCACCACCGCCCAGGAGCTGACGGAGGTGCTGCGGGCCTTCAAGACCCAGGACCCCAACCGCAACGGCAAGCAGGACGAGATTCCCCTGAGCTTCTGCAGCCTGTGGGATCTGCGCTTCCTGGGGCATGCCTTCGGCCTGGTGGCCAACGATTATTACGTCACCATGGATGAGGGTGGGCAGGTAAAGAGCATCCTGACCACGGAGGAGAACCGCGCCTTCCTCACCTGGCTGCATGAGCTGTGGACGGAGGGCCTCATCTCCCAGGACGGCTTTACCACCATCGACTCCACCCGCCGCATCACCGACAGCAGCGCCACCATGACCTACGGCATGTTCTTCTCGCCAACGCCCCTGAACCTGATTCCCTCCTCCGCGCTGGATCAGTACGCCATGCTGGAGCCCCTGACCTGGGAGGGCAGGCAGGTCTACCGCGACCTGACCGGCGACGTGATTACCGGCACCTTCGCCATCACCTCCGCCTGCCCGGATCCCGTGGCCATGGTGGAATGGGTGGATTACCTCTACACCGAGGAGGGCTCCCGCCTGGCCCAGGGCGGCGCCGAGGACGAGGAGTACGCCTGGAACAGCGACGGCACCTGGTCCTGGATCTATGACACGGAAACCATGGCCAACGGCCTGCTGGCGGAGGCCACCATCGCCGACGGCGCGTCCATGCCGGGCCTGGCCTCGGTGGAGTTCCAGCTGTCCTACGACGATACCGTGACCCATACCGTCATCGAGGAGCTGCTTTCCCTCAAGGCCGTGGCGCGCCTGCCCTATCCCCAGGTGTTCCTGACGGAGGAGAAGCAGGCCCGTGTGGACGCCATCCAGGCTGACCTGGGCTACTATGCCGAGCAGCAGATGGTCTGGTTCGTCACCGGGGACGTGGAGCTCAACGATGATACCTGGAATGATTTCTGCCGTACCCTGGAGCAAAAGGGTATGGAGGAGATGCTCGCCATCTGGCGGGAAGCCGCACAATAAGTGGAAGGACGGAGAAGCACCATGAACATGTACGCCAATATGATCCGCAACCTGAAGACCCCGCAGGTCATGGAACGGCTGAACCACCTCTACGGCAACCGCGACGGTATGCTGGTGGAGCAGACCGCCCGCTATGTTGCCCAGCTGAAGCGTCATGAAGAGCTGTTCCATGCGGACAGCGAGGTCCTGCTGGTCAGCGCGCCCGGCCGCACCGAGATCGGCGGCAATCACACCGACCACAACAAGGGCAAGGTGCTTGCCGCAGCCGTCAACCTGGACACGCTGTCGGCTGTCTCCGCCCGCAAGGATATGCTCGTCCATATCCACAGCGAGGGCTATCGTCCCCTGACCATCGACCTGAGCGACCTTTCCATCCGTGAAAACGAGAAGGGTACCACGGCGGCGCTGGTGCGCGGCGTGGCGGCCCGCATGGCGGAGCTGGGCTACCGCATCGGCGGCTTTGACGCGGCGGTGACCTCCTCTGTGGCCTCCGGCAGCGGTCTGAGCTCCTCGGCGGCCTTCGAGGTGATGACCTGCGCCATCCTGGACGCGCTGTACAACGACTTTGTCATCGACTTCAAGACCAGGGCGAAGATCAGCCAGTATGCCGAAAACGTGTACTTCGGCAAGCCCTCCGGCCTGCTGGACCAGATGGCCTCTTCCGCCGGCGGCCTGGTGTATGTGGACTTCAAGAACGAGGATCCCGAGGTCAAGCCCATGGCCTTCGACTTCGCGGCCCACGGCTACGCCCTGGTGGTGGTGGCCACCGGCGGTAGCCATGCCGACCTGACCGACGACTATGCCGCCATCCCCGCCGAGATGAAGCAGGTGGCTGCCTGCCTGGGCGAGGACGTGCTGCGCCGCGTCCGCCGGGAGGAGTTCCTCCAGGCCATCCCCGAGCTGCGGGGCAAGGTGTCCGACCGGGCGCTGCTGCGCGCCCTGCACTTCTTCGACGAGAACGACCGGGTGGTGCGCCAGGTGGAATCCCTGGAGCGGGATGACCTGGGCGCCTTCTTCTGGGAGATTGTCTGCTCCGGCCGCTCCAGCTTCATGTACCTGCAGAACGTCTATGCCCGCCCGGAGGATCAGAGCCTGTCCCTGGCCCTGGCCCTGGCGGAGAACATGCTGCTCAACCGCGGCGGCTGGCGCATCCACGGCGGCGGCTTTGCCGGCACGACGCTGAACTTCGTCCCCGCGCATCTGCTGAAGCAGTTCATCAGCACGATGGAGGGAGCCTTTGGCGAGCACAGCTGCCATGTGCTGGACATCCGCCCCGAGGGCGCGGCGGTCATCCGGCTGTAAAGGTGAAACGATGGGGGAATGTGTCTGTCACCCTTGACAGGCGCATTCCCCCTGTGCTATGATACCCGTGGCGGCGCAAGCTGCCTGTCAAATGCATAGACCTCTTGGAGCTTCTTCGGGGCAGGGTGCAAATCCCTACCGGCGGTACAGCCCGCGAACCTCGCCTGCGTGCGGGGCCGAATCGGTGGAATTCCGATGCCGACAGTATAGTCTGGATGAGAGAAGAGCGCTGGAAATACGCAGGCCGCGGCCCTTTGGCTGCGCCCGTTTCCGCCCCTGATGAGCGAGTTGCTTCAGGGGCGTGCGTATTTTTGCAAGGAGGTATTCCCATGCGCAAGAACCTTTCCGTCCAGTACCTGACCCGCATTGCCGTCCTGACCGCCCTGGCCTCGATCCTCTTCCTGATCGAGATCCCCGTGGTGGCCTTCTACAAGCTGGATCTGTCCAACCTGCCGGTGCTGCTGGGGGCGTTTTCCATGGGCCCGGTGCCGGGGCTGATCATCCTGCTGCTCAAGAGCCTCATCGGCATGCTGCACTCCAGCAGCATGTACGTGGGTGAGCTGGCGGACTTCATCATGGGCGCAGCCTATGTGCTGCCCGCCGCGCTGATCTACCGCCGGCACAAGACCCGCAGCACGGCCCTCGCCGGCATGGCGGTGGGCACGGTGGTGATGATCGTGGTGGCGGTGCTGGTGAACTGGAAGATCATGATCCCCTTCTATATGACGGCCTACGGCATGCCCATGGAGGCGGTGGTCGGCATGGCGACGAAGGCTGTGCCCTTTGTGGATACGGAGTGGAAGCTGCTGCTGTGCGTGACCGCGCCCTTCAACCTGCTCAAGGGCGTGGTGCTGAGCGTGCTGACCTTTGTTCTGTACAAGCATCTGTCACCGCTGCTGCATGTCCGCCGGTAAAAGGGCGCGGCAGGGAGGAAATCGGCGGCGGACGGCGAATGAAACAGGGTGTTTTCCGCGTGGAAGGCGGGAGACGCTGCGCCGGACGCACACGGCAGACATCATACCCGGGGCGCAGGGAGAGGCATCTCCGCGCCCCGCTTTTCTATTTTCGACAGGATGAAGGAGCGAAACGAATGATCACCCATTCACCCGCTGAAACCCGCGCCTGTGGGGAGCGGCTGGCCCGGCAGCTCCGGGCGGGGGACGTGCTGCTGCTCATGGGGAACCTGGGCGCAGGCAAGAGCGAGCTGACCCGGGGCATTGCCCGGGGCCTGGGGGTGACGAACACCGTCACCAGCCCCAGCTTCACCATTCTCAACGTGTATGAGGATGGGCGGGTGCCGCTGTACCATTTCGACTGGTACCGCCTGCAAAGCGCCGAGGAGCTCTTTGAGCTGGGCATGGAGGAATACCTGGGCGGGGACGGCGTGGCGGTGGTGGAGTGGCCCAGCCAGTGCCCCGAGGCCATTCCGGCGGATTACCTGGAGGTGGCCATTGAGCCTGTGGGCGAGACCGATCGCCGCTTGACCCTGACCCCCCGCGGAGCCTTCCGCAATGTGAGCATGGAGGAATGAGCATGAAGCTGCTGGCGATTGACACATCCGGCCCGGTGTGCGGCGTGGCTGTCCTTGCGGACGGCGCGATCCGCTACGAGTGCGCGGTGCAGAACAAGCTGACCCATTCGGTGAATCTGATGCCCATGGTGGACGCGGCGCTGCAGGCCTCCGGCATGACCCTCGGGGACATGGACCGTCTGGCGGTGGTGTCGGGCCCCGGGTCCTTCACGGGGGTGCGCATTGGCGTGAGTACCCTCAAGGGCCTGGCCCACGGCGCGGACAAGCCCTGCGTGGCGGTGGATGCGCTGGAGGCCATGGCGACGGGGGCCGGAGCCTTCGACGGGGTGGTGTGCCCCATCCAGGACGCCCGGGCCGGGCAGGTGTACGGCGCGGCCTTCACGGTGGGGGAGGACGGCCTTCCCCGGCGGCTGATGGCGGACATTCCGTTGAAGCTGGAGGACTTTGTGGCGGCCATCCGGCAGCTGGGCGAGCGGTTCCTGTTCCTGGGGGACGGCATGCCGGTGCACCGGGCGCGGCTTCAGGCGATGCTGGGGGACGCGGCGGTGTTCGCGCCGCCCCAGTCGGCCTACCTGCGGCCTGCGTCCGTGGCGTACCTGGCCTCCCTGGCTACCGAGGAGGTCGATTACCTGACCCTCGCACCCATGTATCTTCGCGCGCCCAGCGCGGAGCGCAACCGCAAGCTGACGGAGGCCGCCCATGCCGAATGATTGCCTGATCCGCCGCATGACCATCGAGGACGTGCCCGCCGTGGCCGCCATTGAGGCCGCCACCTTTCCCACCCCCTGGAGCGAGGACGCCTTCCGCAAGGAGATCACCGATAATCCCGTGGCCCGCTACCTGGTGGCGGAGAAGGACGGCGCGGTGATCGGCTTTGCCGGGGCGTGGATCATCCTGGACGAGAGCCACATCACCAACATCGCCATCCTGGCCGAGCACCGGGGCAACGGCTATGGCCGCAGACTGACCTCCGCGCTGATGCAGTATCTGTCCAACCTGGGCGCGGCCTACGCCACCCTGGAGGTGCGCAAATCCAACCTGACCGCCCAGAGCCTGTACAAGTCCCTGGGGTATGTCAGCGTGGGGGTGCGCAAGCGCTACTACGAGGACAATGGCGAGGACGCGCTGCTGATGGTCTGCGAGCACATGCCCGAGGCCGAAGCGGACTTCACCGAGCCGGAGACCGTCAGCGAGTGAGGCGGCGCCCACCTGCACCGCTGCTTTGGTGGATACACCTGCCCATACCGGTTGCACCGTATGGCTCGCAGCGGATGCCTCACTGCCTGTCCTTGGGGGACAGCCGGGCATTGCGGCTGGCGGGGGCGGCTTCCACCCGGCCCAGCACGTCGAACACGGAGCCGTGGCAGGGACATTCCCAGCGGTGATTGGCGGGATTGTAGCGCAGGGGACAGCCCATGTGGGGGCAGCGGGGCGCGGACCGATGCGTCCAGCCCCGGGCATAGGCACGGCCCGCTGCAGCCAGCCCCCGCACCTGCACCCGGCCTTTCCCGGGATAGTTGCGGAAGGGCCGGAACAGCCCGCTCTCCGGCAGGGGGCAGGATAGAACGATGCCCGTCAGCACCCGTGCGGCCAGGTATGCGCCCGTCAGGCCGCAGCCGCCGTAGCCCCCCGCCATGAGCAGCCTGTCCTCCCCGGGATGCATGGGGCCGATGAGGGGCAGCCCGTCCCGGCTGAAGATTTCCCGCCGGAGAATCACGTCCGCCGTGACCGCCTCTGGCAGCAGCGAATGCAGGGTTCTGTCCCGGATGACGCCGCTGTGCCGGGCCTGGGGCGTGCCGAGGGCGCCCCGGTCGAGGGTCATCAGCAGCCCGTCCGGAATGGGCCGTAGGGCCATTTCATCCGCCTGAACGGACAGCTGCGCCGTGTGCAGGGGCTGGGTGCGGCGCAACACCCGGGCCTCCCGCAGGCGGGGCTCCAGCAGGGTCAATACCGGCAGGCGGCAGCAGTCCAGCGGCACGCCGGTGCACAGCAGGATGCTGTCGGCCGTCACTGTGCCGCCGGGGGTGCGCACGCTGCGGCCGGTCATGTCCAGCACAGGGCTTTCCTCGAAGATGCGCAGGCCCTGGGAAGCCGCTTCCTTCGCCAGGCCCAGCAGAAAGGGCAGGGGAGCGAGCAGCGCCTGATGGGGCAGCGTGGCGCTCAGCTCCACCGGGAAGGGGCAGCCGCCCGCGTCCGGGGCCACGGATACGTTCAGCCCCAGCCTGCCCTCCAGGGCGAGCAGCTCATCCAGGGCCGGGAGATCATCCCGGGTCTCGGCGTAGGCGCAGACGCTCACGGGGGTCAGGGCGCAGACCATGCCCGGCCGCTCCGCCAGCGCGGTCACACCCCGGACGGCCTCCCGCAGCAGCTGGGCATAGGCCCGGGCAGCCTCCGTTCCGGCGCATTTTGCGGTGGCCCGGTAGGCATGGAAGGCCTGGCAGGTCACCAGCCCCCCGCAGCCGAAGGTGGCTCCCTGGCCCAGACGGCGGGCCTCCAGCAGCACGGCCTGCACACCCTGCTCCTGCAGCATCAGCGCCGTGAGCACCCCCGTCAGGCCGCCGCCCACAATGACCGCGTCGGCCCGGAGCGTGCCCTTCAGGGGCGGCCAGCTCTGCCGGATGCCCTGCTGCCAGGATGGAAATTCCGCCACTCTGCCCTCACCCCCACACACCAGCATGCACGGAAAACGCAAGGAGGATGCGCCATGGCTACGATTCTGATTTCCAACGGATTGCCCACGGCCGGGCTGGACATGCTGGCAGGGCATGAGATTCTCATCCCTGCACCGCTGACGGCCTTCACCCGGGAGGAAATGCTTGCCCTGCTGCCCCGGGCGGACGCGGTGATTGCCGCCGGAGCCCTGGACGGGGAGATGATCCGCGCGGGGGGAAGGCTGAAGCTGATCGCCAACTACGGCGCGGGATACGACCGGGTGGACGTGCAGGCGGCAGCGGATTGCGGCATACCGGTCACCAACATTCCCGAGCAGGTGGCGGACGCCACAGCGGAGCTGACCATCGCTCTGATGCTGGCGGCCAGCCGGCGGGTGGGGGAGATGAACCTGCGGCTGCGGCAGGAAAAGCCGGAGTCGCTCTTCGGCATCGGGCGGAACATGGGGTACAGCCTGCGGGGAAGGACGCTGGGCATCCTGGGCATGGGGCGGATCGGCAGCCGGGTGACGACCATGGCCCGGGCGCTGGGCATGGAGGTCATCGCCCACAATCGCCACGGGGTGGACGCAGCGCTGGCCCGGAGCGTGAGCCTGACGGAGCTGCGGGACACGTCGGACGTGCTGAGCATCCACTGCCCGCTGACGGCGGAAACCAGCGGCCTGGTGGACGCTGCCTTCCTCATGGGCATGAAGCCCGGGGCGATCCTGGTGAACGCCTCCCGGGGCGGCATAGTGGACTACGACGCGCTGGCGGATGCGCTGGAGACGGGGCGTCTCTTTGCTGCCGGGCTGGACGTGTACCCGGAGGAGCCGCACATTCCCGCCCGCCTGCTGGATCAGCCCCGGTGCGTGCTGACCCCGCACCACGGCTCCAACGCCGCCGATACCCGGGAGGCCATGATGCGGGCCATCTGCGCGCAGATCCTGGATGTGCTGGCAGGCAGGCGGCCGGTGAACATTGTCAATGGTTTGTGAGCGAGCGGTTAACAATTTGTTTTCGCAGGGTTTGGAATTGATGAACAGTTGACTTTCCCGTGCTATGATCAGTATGGACGAAAGGGCGGAACGGGCAACCGCGCCGCCCGGAGAGACGTCATGCGCTTTGTCTCCGCTGTGGAGGCGGAGGAGGAGGGCCTCGGATCGAGGACGATGGAGAGTATGTTGAGCTGGTTTCTGTTCATTCTTGGCGGGTTTGTGTCGGGCAGCGTGATGTACTGCAGTCTGCTTCCGCCCATGCTGACGGGAAAGGACGTATGCAGCCTGAGCGCGGACGGTAATCCCGGCTCCGCCAATGTGTTCGTGCACTGTGGGGTGCGGGTGGGCCTGTTATGCCTGCTGCTGGATATGATGAAGGGCTTTGTGCCTGTCTGGTGGGCCGCCAGGAGCCTGGGCATGGCTGAATGGCAGTTTGCCTTTGTGATGGCCGCGCCGGTGCTGGGGCATGCGGTGGGCATGCTGAATCATTTCCACGGGGGCAAGTGCATCGCCACCTCCTTCGGGGTGCTGGCGGCGCTGCTGCCTTACTCGCAGCTGGTGCTGCTGCTGGCGATCGTGTATATTTTCTTCTCCACCCTGGTGAAGATTCATCCCAACAGCCGGCGGAGCATCGTGACCTTCATGGTGCTGGCCGCCGGGGCGATCATCCTGGATGGCAAGCGGTGCCTGCCCATTGCGGTGGGGTGCTGCATGCTGGCGGTGACGGTGATCATCAAGCATGTGGAGAGCATCCGTGCCCTGGAGCAGGCCGGGCAGACGGAGGAAGCGCTTGCGATACCGGGTGGCGAATCCCGGGAGAAGAGCCAGCCGATGTGACAACGAGCAGCAAAACGGGCGGACAGGGCAATGCTGTCCGCCCGTTGCATGACTGCGACAGGAAAGGAAGCCACTCCGCTGCTTGAACGGAGCCAATTCTGTGAATCAGGCGCGGCTGCTGCGGAGCAGCTTCATCCGCATGGCCGCCGGGCCGGCCTGCGTGGAGCATATGCACTCCCGGGGGAAAAAAACTTGCGATTTTCTTTGAAAAGGTATTGACATTCTGCGGGATGGGTGGTAATATATATATCGTTCGCCGGGCACACAAGCCTGAAGAACAAAATGAATATCTGGGTGTAGCGCAGTTTGGTAGCGTGCTTGAATGGGGTTCAAGAGGCCGGAGGTTCGATTCCTCTCACCCAGACACAGGATCAGATGAAAGTCTGATCCTTTTTTTGTGCTGTTCGGCCTGATGCAACCGGATTGATTGCCGACCAGCGCATTTTTGATTCCCTGCGGTGATGGCCTTCTGATCGCGCGCGGCCATTTGTGCCAACTGACGCCTGATTGATGGAGGCAGGCGCACCGCCAGCCGCACCAGCAAGCACCAGGGGTGGCAATCCACCACGGGCTTTGGTATGCTTCTGGAAAAAGGAGGGATGCCAATGAACCTGATGAAGAAGCTGGAGGACTATGCGCATGAGCTCCATAACCGGGAGCATGCGGCCGCAACCATTCAGAAATATGTTCATGATGTGAAAAACTATCTTGGCTGGTGTGATGCCCGGCATCTGGACAGCCAGAGCAAGGACCAGGTGCTGCGCTGGCGGGACGCGCAGGCCCAGGACAGAGCTCCCGCCACGGTGAATGCGGCCGTTGCGGCGGTGAACGGATTCCTGCGCTTTATCGGCCGAAGCGATTGCTGCGTCCGCCCGCTGCGGGTGCAGCGCAGGCTGTACCGTGAGCTGCGGATGGAGCTCACCCGGGAGGAATACTTCCGCCTGCTGCGTGCAGCGGAGGGAACCTCCGAGCAGACCGCAGGCATGCTGGAAGCCCTCTGCGCCACCGGTATCCGCGTCAGCGAGCTGCGCTACGTCACCGTGCAGGCTGTCCGGCAGGGCTTTGCGACGGTGCGGAACAAGGGAAAGTGCCGCACCATCCTCCTCCCACGGAGACTGCAGGCGCTGCTGAAACGCTACTGCATGCACCGGGGCATAACCTCCGGCCCTGTATTCACGGGCAAGCATGGACAGCCCCTGAGCCGCTACGCGATCTGGCGGCGGATGAAGCAGCTGTGTGCTGCGGCCCAGGTTGCGCCGCAGAAGGTCTTTCCGCACAATCTGCGGCACCTGTTTGCCGTGTGCTTTTACCGTGCGCAGCATGATCTGGAGCATCTGGCGGATATTCTGGGGCACAGCAATATCAAC
>JBJEUJ010000121.1:0-2767 GCA_051883775.1 Aristaeellaceae bacterium
GGGCGAGCGGCTGCAGGATCCTGCGCTCATCGCCATGGGCAACGGCCTGCGGGGCAGCACCTGGGAGCAGGTGGATGACGTGCCTCACCTGACCCGGCTGCTGATGCGCCTGTTCCATCCCGCAGCGAAGGACGTTGCCCTGTCCGCCCGGGACAAGGACGTGTGGCTGCCCCAGCTGCAGCTGCGGGTGCGGGAGGTGGGGGGCTTCCTGCTGTGCTGCAAGGGCGGCACCAACGGCGAGAGCCACAACCATAATGATGTGGGCTCCTTCATGCTCTATGTGGACGGGGAGCCGCTGATGGTGGACGCGGGCAACATGGTCTACACCGCCAAGACCTTCTCCGATGCCCGCTATACCCTGTGGAACACCCGCTCCGGGTATCACAACCTGCCCCTGATCGGCGGCTGCGAGCAGCTGCCCGGCGCGCAGTATGCCGCCCGGGACTGCCGGAAGCTGGACAACGGCCTGGAGCTGGATATGGCCGGGGCCTATGGCCCGAAGGCCTGCGTGACGCGGGCGAAGCGGTTTATCAGCGTGGCCATGGGCATGCTGACCCTGGAGGACAGCATCGAGCTGACGGAGGCGAAGCCCGTGACCTGGGTGTTCATGCTCAGGAAGAAGCCGGAGCTGGAGCCGGGCATGATTCACATCGGCCCGGTGGCCATGGACATTGACGAGGACATGACCCCTGCGGTGGAGGAAATCCCCATCACCGATACCCGCATGGCGGGCAGCTTCCCCGGGAGCCTGTGGCGGCTGACCCTGACCGTGAAGCCGGGTACCAGCCATCACCGCGTATTCCTGGTGGAGCGGCGGTAAGGACACCCTACGCCGCGCAATTTGAACGAAAGAGGTGTACCGATGATTACGATCCGTGTTCTTGACCGGGAAGGTCAGCTGCTGGCTGAAGCCAGTCACCCCGCCGAGGCCATGCTGGCGGTGGAGCGCGTATACGAGGACGGCGACGTGGTGGAAATGACCAGCGACAGCCGTCACCTGTGGGTGCAGATGGACGTGGCCATCCTCCCCGGCGAGGTCTATCTGCCCGAGGGGCGTATGACCTGGCGTGTGCCTGCCGGGGAGCACCGGCTGGCCTACAGCCCCGCGGCCTTTGCGGGCGGGAAGCACCTGATCACCGCCCGGACCATGACGGATGCGGAGGTATCCGCCCGGCGCAACGTGGCCTGCAACCCCGCCGACCTGCGCGGGGAGACGGACTTCTACCCCCACTGCACCGCTAATGTGGAGACCCGCAACGAGGCCTGCTTCTGCGCCCGCAACGTCATTGACGGCATGCGCATTGGCAACAACCACGGCCAGTGGCCCTTTCAGTCCTGGGGCATTGGCGCCAGGGAGGACGCCTGGTGCCTGCTGGACTTCGGCCGGGAGGTGCGGGTGGACGAGATGGCGCTGACCCTGCGCTCCGACTTCCCCCATGACGCGTACTGGGTGTCCGGGCATGTGGTGCTGTCCGACGGCAGCGAGGTGGCCTATGACCTGGATAAGACCGGCGAGCGGCAGTATATTCCCCTGGGGGAGCACACCGTGCGCTGGATGCGTCTGGAGCGGATGCAGAAGAGCGACGATCCCTCCGCCTTCCCCGCACTGATCGAGTGGGAGGTCTTTGGCCGTGACGAATAACCCTGCAGGCTGCCGCAGCTGCTTTGACGGGGAAGGCGAGGCTTCCGCGTCGGCGGAGACGGGCATTTTCACTGTCAGGCAAGGGCTGACGGCGGAGATGCAATCCTGCTGCTGAAACATGAAAACCGCGCGTCTGACATGATGTCGGACGCGCGGCCTTGTTTGTTTGGAGGAATTACGCCTGGGCGGTTTTCTTCATTTCCGGGGTCATGCGGTTTTTCACCGTCACGTTCAGCACAGCGCAGACCACCAGCAGCGCCACGGAGACGAAAATGGCGCTCATGCCGCCGGTGAAGCCGAACACCTCCGCCAGCGCGCCCACCAGCGCAGGCATGATGATCGCGCCGGTGGAGCCCATGGCCAGCAGCGCGCTGGTCGCCATGGGATAGGTGTTGGTGAAGATGGCCGCGTCGGAGTAGATCATCGGGCAGATGCCGGCCATGCACAGCCCCAGCCCCGCGATGGAGAAGGTCACCATGCCGATGGATTCGCTCATGAGCATCAGCGCGTAGAACGCCGTCATGCCGATGCTGCACACCAGCATCATCTTCTTCTGCGGGAAGCGGGCGGACAGCACCGCGCAGCTCAGCCGGCCGATGAGAATCACCACCCACAGCAGGGAGGCCATGGCCTGGCTGAAGCTCACCGGATCGCTGCCGGAGGCGGCCAGGGAAGCGCAGAGGCTTTCCTTGTGCTGGATGTAGGTCACCAGCCAGCCGTTGATGGCGTACTCGCTGCACAGATAGCAGAACATCATCCCGCCCAGGATCAGGAAGGAGGGGTTCTTCAGGAACTTCCAGGTGGTGTTGCCCTTGTTGTGCCGGTCCAGGCTGTCCTGCTTGAGGCGCATGCGGCTGAAGGCAAACACGCACACGCATCCGCACACGATCACGAAGCCCAGGCCCGCCTGCCAGGAGATGGCGTTGCGCAGGGCCAGGAACACCAGCGGGGCGATGATGGCGCCCACGGCGAAGGAGCCATGGAGCAGGTTGGCTGCGGCGGGGCTGCCGCCGGAGAGCTGGTTGACCATACGGTTATCGAAGTTGGTGATGCTGCCCCGGCCGAAGCCGATGAGCAGGAAGGCCAGCAGCAGCCACGCAGGCAGGCCGAAGAGCGTCAGCATGA
>JBJEUJ010000122.1:0-2759 GCA_051883775.1 Aristaeellaceae bacterium
GGCGGCGACCTCCTGCGGAGGCCGACGGAGGCTACCTCAGCCCCTCCGGCCATGCCAGGCACCAGTAAACCGCATCCTGTCTGTTCTGTCAGTACAAGCCCGGCTGCAATAGCACAAGCTTCTCTCTCCTGCACGCAACGAGGGCGGCCCACCGGTGCCGCCCGGCCGCCAGCAGACGAGTGGCATGCTCCCAACGCTCCCCATGCCGCCCCCGCGAGGAAGCGATTAGCCTCGCGCGGCATGAGGTTCCTACCTCCAGACAAGCGGCGAGGGGTCCGGGGGCAGCCATGGTGCTGACTGAATTTGGCTGCCCCCGGTCGCCCTTTGGTTCTTTCCCGCGAGAGGGAAAGAACAGCCCCGCGCCCGCGCCACGGGCAACAGCTTCCCCGCCCACCGGGCGCGAACAGGCCCCGCCCTGCGGGCCATCCCCCAGGAGGTGTCCCACCCATGCAGCGAATCCGCCCCTGGCTCGCCCGCGCGGCGGGCCTTCTGCTGGCGCTGGCCCTGGCGACGCTCATGCTCGCTTCCCTCATCGACGGCATGGGTACCTCCCCTGCGCTGATGCTCAGCATCATGCGCCGCGTGGCTCCGGCGGAAGCAACCGGCCTTCCCGAGGCCGAATACCCCGGCGTCGTCCAAATGATCACCGCCTACCTGGCCGGGGCAACCGACGCCTTCCAGTACAGCTGGACGGACGCGGACGGCGTGACCTACCTGGCCTTCCGCGAAAGCGAGCAGCAGCACATGGCCGATTGCCGGGCGCTGTTCGTGCTGTGCCGGGGCGTGGCCATGGCGGCCATGGCGGCGGTGTGCGTGACGCTGGGGGCGTGCCTGGCGCTGCGGATGTGGCGATGCGAGGCCCAGGGCTGCCTTGCTGGCGGCGGATGTGCGCTGGCGATGGCGGCGGCGCTGTGCCTGTGGGGGCTGATCGACTTCGACAGCCTGTTCGTGCTGTTCCACCGCCTGTCCTTCGATAACGGGCTGTGGCTGATGAACCCCGCCACGGATCTGCTCATCCGCCTGATGCCCATCGACTTTTTCACAACCTACGCGGCCCTGCTGGGGGTCAGCTGGCTGGGCGGCATGCTGCTGACGCTGCTGCTGGCCGGGGCAATCTTGAAGCATAGCAGGTGATGTACCCATGACGTATTCCGAATCGGTTCAGGCCCAGGCGGAGGCGCTCCGCCGCAAGGAGCATGTGCGCATCCTGGCCCTGGAAACCTCCTGCGACGAAACCGCCGCCGCCATCGTCGAGGACGGGCGGAGGATCGTCTCCAACGTAGTGTTCAGCCAGATCGACCTCCACGCCCTCTATGGCGGCGTGGTGCCGGAGATCGCCAGCCGCGCCCATGTGGAGGCCTGCGACCGGGTGGTGGATCAGGCGCTGCGGGAGGCGGGCATGGGCCTTGCGGACGTGGACGCCCTGGCCGTCACCTACGGCCCGGGACTGGTGGGCGCGCTGCTCACCGGCGTCAGCTGCATGAAGGGCCTGAGCTATGCCGCGGGCAAGCCCCTCATCCCCGTGAACCACATTGAGGGCCACGTCTCCGCCAATTACCTCACCCATCCTGATTTGCAGCCGCCCTTTGTGTGCCTGGTGGTGTCCGGCGGGCACAGCCATCTGGTGCGGGTGACGGACTACGGCTGCTATGAGCTGCTGGGTCAGACCATGGACGACGCGGCGGGCGAGGCCTTCGACAAGGCGGCAAGGGTGCTGGCGCTGCCCTATCCCGGCGGGCCGAGGATTGACGCCCTGGCCGAGGAGGGCGATCCCCACTACCTGGCCCTGCCCCATCCCCACACCCCCGGGCGGTACGACTATTCCTTCTCCGGCATGAAAACCGCCTTCCTCAACGCGGCCAACAAGCTGGAGATGAAGGGCGAGCCCCTGCCCAAGGCGGATATGGCGGCCTCCTTCCGGTACGCGGTGGTATCCGCGCTGGTGGAGAAGGCCATCCTGGCGGCCACGGAGACAAACGCGCCGGCCCTGGCCATGGCGGGAGGCGTGTCCGCCAACAGCCTGCTGCGCCGCATGATGCAGCAGGCCGCCGACAGGGCGGGCATTCCCCTGTACATGCCCCGGCTGGGCCTTTGCACCGACAACGCCGCCATGATCGGCTCGGCGGCCTATTACCGGCTGATGAAGGGCGAAATCGCCCCCATGACCCTCAACGCCACCCCCGCCCTGCGCCTGGTGTAAGGGGGCGGCCATGGAGGACATCGTCATCGCGCTGGCGTCCAGGGCTTTTGTCAACGGGGATGTGCCCGCCAACCTGGCGACCATGCTGGATACCATGGCGGAAGCGGCAGCACTGGGCGCGGAGCTGGTCTGCTTCGGGGAGGCGTTCCTGCAGGGCTTCGACAGCCTGTGCTGGGACTACGCCATCGACCGTGCCATGGCCCTGACATGGGACAGCGGGCCCATCCGCCGCATCCGGGAGGCATCCCGGAGCCTGGGGGTGGATGTGCTGTTCGGCTTCATCGAGCGGGAGGGGGAGGCGCTGTACTCCTCCTGCATGCTGGTGGAGCGGGGGGAGATTGCCTGCCGCTACCGCCGCATGTCCCGGGGCTGGAAGGATTGCCGCCGCGCCGGCGGACACTACCGGGAGGGCAGGGAGCCGGCGGGCTTCACCTACCGGGGGTGGCGGTGCGCCGTGGCCCTGTGCGGGGATCTGTGGGACGACACGCAGGATCGCTTCCGGCTGGGGGAGGACATCCTCTTCTGGCCGGTGTACTGCGGCTACACGCCGGAGGCATGG
>JBJEUJ010000123.1:0-2748 GCA_051883775.1 Aristaeellaceae bacterium
CCTACGTCCACTGGGCGGAGAAGAAGTACGACGTGGTGGTGTTCGGCATGCCGACGGACTTCCACTACGGCCCGGGCATGGGCACCAACCCCATCCAGATGATGCAGGCCCTGTCCGCGCAGGTCATCCGGCACAAGCGGGTGCTCAGCGACCGCTGCGTGTTCATCGTGTCCAGCATCTGCGACGGCTGGTTCCATGACGAGCGCTGGCCATATCTGCGCGAATTGTACGAAATGTTCCAGCACGATTCCATGAACATTCTCCCGGACATGAACCGCTACGGCGAGTACTTCGCCACCAACGAGGAATACATCCGCAAGTACCGCTTCGCCAACGCCTTCCACCCCTTCCACGGCTTCAGCATGATGAGCTGCGGACACCTGGCGGAGGAGCATACCAGCGCCATCTACATCGTGGGTGCGCGGGAGCCGGGCATTGCCCGGAGCATGGGCCTCAAGACCCGGGCAACCTTCGAGGAGGCCCTGGCGGATGCCATGAAGAAGTACGTGGGCCCGAACCCGAACATCCTGGCCCTGCCCAGGGCCTTCACCACCGCGGCGGTGCATCTGTGCATGAAGGATCCCGCCCTCAACAGCCATACCCGGGACGGCGCGGGGCATCCCTGCGGCGGATGACGGAGCCGGACAAGCGCGGAGGCGGAGGCTTCCGCGCTTTTGCCTGCCGCGGGCGCGGGCTGCGCTGGAACGTGTATTCCCTTGACAAGCCCTGCCCCCCCTGCTATGATGAAGCAAACGCGAAGCGGAAGGGGCGAGGGGAATGCAGGCGGTATGGATCGCTGTGGCGCTGGCGGCAGCGGCGGGGCTGTGGGTGCTGGCCCGGGACCGCCGGGAGCGGGCGCGGCAGAAGCGGCTGGTGGGCTATCTGCGCCAGTCCGACCTGTATGCCCACCTGTACCCCATGATTCTGCGCCTGGAGCAGATGCATGTGGAGAGCGTGGCCATCCGTCGGGAGGAGCTGCGGGTGCGCACCTACAAGCCCGCCGGGAAGGTCTACCGCTTCACCTACGAGAAGCACGGCTTCGACCCGGTGGAGGACGACCGGCTCTTCGCGCTGGCCCAGGCGGTGGCGGTGGACGCGCCGGTTTTGCGGGACAGGCGGCGCTACGACTTCATCGTCCACGAGGATGAGCGCGACCGGGGCGGCAAGGCGGCCTGGTACGAATACATGATCCGCACGGATTTCAAGGACGACATGAGCCGCGCGGACTACCTGCACAGGCGGTGACATGCCTGCCTGCGGGCGAGGCGGCTCCGTCGGCTTCAGCGCGCCAAAGGGGGGCTGCGGCCGCTTCCTGGAAAAGGAGGAACGCCGCTTGCGGATGGCTTTCTTCCGTTCCTGCCCGCCAGATGGGAATGAGGTCAAGGAGCATGCGGCTTCCCCGGCATCGCATCCATGCATGCTTACAAGGTGCAGCGGCTTCGGCCGCTTTTTTTCATGGGCGGGCGCGGCGGCTTTTTTGCGCACGGCCCGCCGCCGCTTGCAATTTGGAGCGATTTGCTATACAATAACATGAGTCGGTTTGTCAATATGGAGGTGAGGGCATGCCCAGGGCTAAGGCCAGGGCGGGGATCGCGGATGCACTGATCCTGCTGGCGGCTGCTGTGCTGCCCTTCTTATCGCCCTGGCTGGCGGCGGCGGCGTACCTGACGCCGGTGCTGGCGGAATGCTGCCGGGCCGGGGGACGGCCCCTGCTGGCCCCTGCCGCTGCCGCTGTGATGAGCGTGGCGGCATACCTGGCGGGGGCGCCGGTGCAGCTGGCCGCGCTTGGCGGCGCGTGGGCGCTGGCGGCGGTAGCGATGGCCCTGCTGCCCCGGCTGGATGCGCCCCTGCGGCGCACCGTGGCCTGGACGGCGGTCGCGGCGGCGATGGCGGGCGCGGGGCTGACGCTGATGCGGCTGCACTACGGCGGCACGCTGTGCCAGGGCCTGGCGGAGGACGCCGTGGCCTGGATCGCCGCCCGGGAGGACGCGCCTGATCTGCTCCTGACGGGCCTGAAGCTGGGCTATGCCCGGGTGGAGGGCGCGGAGGACATTCTGCCGGTGTTCCAGCTTTTCGGCAGGACGGTGATGTTTCCCGAGCTCAAGGCCGAGTTGCTGGGCAGCCTGCGCACCACCCTTGCATACGCCCTGCGGGAGCTGATTCCCTCCGCTGCGGTGGTGTACATGGCGGCCGTGGCGCTGCTTTCAGCCTGGCTGCCGGATCTGATCCTGCGCCTGCGGGGCCGGGCGGCGCTTCTGCCGCCCATGGCGGGCTGGTTCATTCCCCGGGAATACGCCGCTGGCGCGATTCTGCTGGCCCTGTTCGGGCTGGTGCGCTACCTGACGGGGAGTCTGGCGGTGTATCAGGCGGGGGTCATGAGCATGACGGCCTTTTACCTGCTCTACGGCGTGCAGGGCCTTTGCCTGGCCATATGGTGGCTGCGCAGGGGCCAGCTGCCCCCGGGGGCCGGGCTGCTCCTGGGCATGCTGGCACTGTCCATGCTGCCCATGGCGGGCATGGTGCTGGTGCTGCTGGGCGCGGTGGACCAGCTGGCTGATCCCCGCGGACTGCGTGAAACGGACGATACGGAAATATAAGGAGGATGACGGAACATGAAGGTTATTCTTTTGGCGGATGTGAAGGAGAAGGGCAAGAAGGACGAGATTGTCAGCGTGTCCGACGGCTATGCCCGGAATTTCCTCTTCCCCAAGAAGCTGGCGGTGGAGGCCACCCCCGGCGCGATGAAGG
>JBJEUJ010000124.1:0-14575 GCA_051883775.1 Aristaeellaceae bacterium
GGTTGGAGGCACGGCGCGCGGAGGGCGCGCCGCGCTTGCGGGGGTCACGGCGCACGACGGGTGCGCCGCGACGCGGAGCATGGAGGCTCCCCCTATCCGTCACGGC
This sequence comes from Aristaeellaceae bacterium, assembly GCA_051883775.1. GTDB lineage: Bacteria > Bacillota > Clostridia > Christensenellales > Aristaeellaceae > UBA11524. The sequence continues at coordinate 107 of JBJEUJ010000124.1, forward strand.
AGCTGCCGTGACACCTTCCCCTCCGGGGAAGGAGGCTTGGTTGCGTGAGCTCGGGCGGGGCTCCCCTACGGTCGCCCATGCTATGCGCGCTGCGAACAGTTTCTCCCCCGGCGGTCTTTTCAAAAGGGCGCAAACGTGCTACAATATCACCTGTATCCAACCACGGAAAGGAACGAACCATGACGAAACAACGATTGCTTGGCATGATCTCCCTGGGCTGCAACAAGAACCGCGTGGACTCCGAGACCGCCCTGGGCCTGCTCAAGGAGCGGGGCTTCGGCTTCACCAGCGACCCCGCCCAGGCCGACGTGCTGATGGTGAATACCTGCGGCTTCATTGAGTCCGCCAAGGAGGAGTCCATCGACGCCATCCTGGAGATGGCCCGCTACAAGCAGACCGGCCGCTGCCAGCTGCTGGTGGTGACGGGCTGCCTGGCCCAGCGATACGCGAAATCCCTTCTGGAGGAGATTCCCGAGATTGACCTGCTGATGGGCGTGAACCAGTACGATCAGCTGGCCGACGCCATCGACGCAGCCATGAACACCCGCCAGCGCAGCAGCCTGTGCGCCGAGCGCTTCGACTTCTTCGAGCACGACCGGGTGCTGACCACCCCCGCCTACACCGCCTACACCCGCATCGGCGACGGGTGCGACAACCGCTGCACCTTCTGCGCCATTCCGCTGATCCGGGGCCATTACCGCTCCCGCAGCGAGGACGCCATCCTGGGCGAGGTAGACCGGCTGGCCCGGCAGGGCGTGCGCGAGCACATCCTGGTGGCCCAGGACACCACCCGCTACGGCACGGACTGGCAGGAGCATTCCGCCCTGCCCGAATTGATGCGCAAGGCTGCCGCCATTGACGGTGTGGACTGGCTGCGCGTCCTCTACTGCTACCCGGATGAAACCGACGAGCGGCTGCTGGACGTGATCGCCAACACCCCCAACATCTGCAAGTACCTGGATCTGCCCATTCAGCACATCAATGACGTGATCCTGCGCCGCATGCACCGCCGGGGTACCTCCGCGGACATCCGCCGCTGCCTGCGCCTGGCCCGGGAGCGGGATCTGACGCTGCGCACGAGCATCATCGTGGGCTTCCCCGGGGAAACCGAGGAGCAGTTCCAGGAGCTGATGGACTTCCTTCAGGAGGCGGATTTCGACCGGCTGGGCGCCTTCGCCTATTCCGCCGAGGAGGACACCCCTGCCGCCCGCATGCCCGACCAGATTCCCGAGGAGGTCAAGCAGGAACGGCTTGACCGGCTGATGACCCTGCAGCAGGGCATCTCCCTCAGGCGCAACCAGCGCCGGGTGGGGCAAATCGAAAAGGTGCTTGTCACCGACCGGGACGACATGGGTAACATCCTGGGCCGCAGCCAGCGCGAGGCCCCCGAGACCGACGGGGAAATCCTCTTTACCGGCGCCTCCGTGCCCGAGCCCGGCCAGTTTGTCCAGGTGAAAATCACCCGGGCTGAACCCTACGATCTGATGGGAGAGATGGTATGAATCTGCCTAACAAGCTGTCCCTGACCCGCATGGCGCTGATCCCCGTGATGGTGGCGCTGATGTATCCCAATACCACCGTATGCAACCTGCTGGCGGCGGCGGTGTTCGCCCTGGCGGCCTTCACGGACTTCCTGGACGGGCACATTGCCCGCAAGCAGCACATTGTCACCGACTTCGGCAAGTTTGTGGATCCGGTGGCGGACAAGCTGCTGGTGCTTTCCGCGCTGATCATGCTCATTCAGCAGGAGCTGATGCTGGCCTGGGTGGTGGTGGTCATTCTGGCGCGGGAATTGTGCGTGGACGGTCTGCGCATGGTGGCCGGCAGCAAGGGCATGGTCATCGCCGCGGGCAAGCTGGGCAAGATCAAGACCTGCACGCAGATCCTGCTGATCCTGTGGCTGATGCTCTCCCGCCAGCCGGTGATGGGCAATATCATCAGCGGCGCGCTGACCCTGCTGGTGCTTGTCATGACGCTGTGGAGCGGCGTGGAATACTTCCGCAACAACAGGGCTGTCATCAGCACCATGAAGTAAAACCTGCGAGCCTTTTTCCCTGCCGCCCCTTCCACCGGGCGGCATTTTCTGCATGATGAGGAGGGACGCGCCGTGAACGGGCTGCTTCTGCGGGGGCTGTCCATCGACTGGGACAGCCTTGCCCCGGACAGCTACCTGCGCGCCATCCCCGCCCTGGGCTTTGAGGGCACGCTGCTGTTTCACAGCCCGGTCACCTGCCTGGTGGGCGAGAACGGCAGCGGCAAGTCCACCCTGCTGGAGGGTATCGCCCTGGCCCTGGGCCTGAACCCCGAGGGCGGCGGGCGGAGCTACCGCTTCGCCACCTATGACAGCCACTCGCCCCTGCATGAGGTCATCCGGCTTGTCCGCGGGCCGCGAAGACCCAGCCACAGCTACTTTCTCCGGGCGGAGAGCTTCTACAACGTGGCCACCCGGGCTGAGGACTACCGGGACGGCGACCCGGAGGAGGACTTCTACGCCCGTTACGGCGGCAGGAGCCTCCACCGCCAGTCCCACGGGGAGAGCTTCCTGCACCTGATCCAGGGGGATTTCCGCCCCGGCGGGCTATACCTGCTGGACGAGCCGGAGGCCGCCCTGTCCCCCCAGCGGCAGCTGACCCTCCTGTGTGAGCTGCACCGGCTGTCCCGGGCGGGGGCGCAGTTCATCCTGGCCACCCACTCGCCCATCCTGACGGGTCTGCCCGGCGCGGCCCTGCTCAGCCTGGACGGCGGGGCCATCCACCCCGTGGCCTATGAGGACACAGAGGGCTACCAGGTGACGGAGATGTTCATCAACCGCCGGGAAAGCCTTCTGCGGCAGCTGCTGAAGGAGTAACCGGTCCCATCATCACGCAAAGGAGGATTCCCCCATGACGAAAAAGATCATCCTGCTGGTACTGGGCCTGGCTGTGCTGCTGGCCCCCGCCGCGTGGCTGAACACCCGGCAGGGCGTGTATGCCGGGGATGTGTTCCTGCCCCGGACGGAGAACGGCTACGGCGCCATCGTCCTGACCCGGCAGGAGGACGCCATCGACTTCACCGGCACGGCGGCGGACACGGACTTCGCCGCGACGCTGTGCTGGGACGGGGACATGGTGTCCATCGCATTTGCCGACGGGGAGACCCTCACCGGCCAGTGGAACGGCGCGAACCTGTGCAACGACGACGGCACGCCCTACGCCTACACCTCCCATGCCATCACCGTGACCGTGGGCGACGAGCCGTCCCCCCTGGGCCATGCCACCCTGGCGGACGTGCTGTGCCGGATGGCCTTCGGCGTGACGGAGGCACAGGGCTCCCTCCATCTGCTGCTGCTGGGCACGGCGCTGTACGTGCTGGGCTCGCTGTACGTGCTGATCCCGGAGAAGATGTACTTCCTGGGCCGGCAGTGGGTATTCAGCCACGCGGAGCTGTCCGACATGGGGCGGCTGGGGCAGGTCATCGGCGGCTGGGTGCTGCTGGCGGCTGCGGCCATCATGATGTACTTCCCGCTGTTCACATCCCTGCTGTAATTGCCAGCCTCCCTGCATGCCGGGGAGGCTTTTCCTATGCCAGCAGCTGCATCAGCCCCAGGGTGGTCAGGAAGGACGCGCCCCCGTGGACGGCCTGCCACAGCAGCTGCTCCGGCAGGGAGAGCAGCCCCTCCGGCCACACGGCCCGGTTCTGCAGGATCACTGCCAGCCCGCCGAAGCCCGTGGCCCCCGCGATGACCGCCGCCCGCAGCGGCAGCGGCAGGGGCAGTGCAGCAATCCGGTACGTGCCGGTGGTGACCTCCATCAGCGTGGTCAGGGGGAGGGCCAGCCAGGGCAGGGCGCGGCCTGTCATTCCCTCTGCCAGCGCGGCCAGCACCCGCATCAGCGCCATGGTGCCGCAGACCATCAGCATGGTACGGGCGGTCTGCTCCACGGCCTGGCCCAGGGAGAGGGGCTCCGGCGGCGGGGCAGGCGGACGCTCCGCTGCCCTTCGCGGAACCAGCCCGGCCAGCGCACCGGCCACCGCCGCCCCTGCCAGCACCCCTGCCAGCACGCACACCCCCGCCACGCCTGAAGCAAGCCAGCCCCCGATGGTTCCCAGCAGGAACATGGGGCTCATGGTGGCGCAGCGCACCGCCAGCCCTGCCCGCTCCCGGGCCGTCAGCCCCGGGCACAGGGACAAAAGCCGCCCGCCCGTGGGCGAGCCTCCGCCCCAGCCCAGCAGCGTCAGGAGGAGCGGGTTCATGCGCGTGACGCGGCTCACCAGCATCAGCGAGAGGGTCATGTAGGGCAAAAGCCCCGGCAGAACGCTGCGGGCGAACAGCGCGCAGGCGTCCCCGGCGGCGGTCATCACCGCCTGTGGGCGCAAGAGCATCAGGATCAGCAGCGCGATGAGCGTCAGGCGCACGGCCGTCACCTCCCCGGCCAAGGATATGCGGGAAATGTCCGCCACAGGCAAAAAAGTCCCCCACCTCCCTTTTTCATTTCCCCGCAGGTGTGGTATACTAACCCTATCATCCCCGACAAAGGAGACCCTGCCATGAACGACATTTTCCTGATCGTGGACGGCAACAGCCTGATGCACCGGGCCTTCCACGCCCTGCCCGTGATGGACAACGGCGAGGGCGTGTACACCAACGCCCTCCACGGCTTTCTGAACATGCTGCTGAAGGTGATCCGCGAGGAGAACGTGCGCTACCTGGCCGTGTGCTTCGACGAGCACGGCCCCACCTTCCGCCACACCGTCTATGCCGATTACAAGGCGGGCCGCGCCGCCACGCCCCCCGAGCTGCGCCAGCAGCTGCAAACCGTCCGGGAGCTGCTGACGGACATGGGCATCCGCTGGTACGCCCTTGCGGGCTGGGAGGCGGACGATCTGCTGGGCACCCTGTCCCTCAAGGGCGCAGCGGCGGGGGTCACGCCCCTGCTGCTCACCGGCGACCGGGACGCGCTGCAGCTGGTGGGCCAGGGGGTGGAAATGATGTTCACCCGCAAGGGTATCAGCGAGACCATCCGCTTCACCCCCGCCACCGTGCATGAGGAGTACGGCTTCTCCCCCGAGCAGGTCACCGACTGGAAGGGTCTGGCCGGGGACAGCAGCGACAACATTCCCGGTGTGCCCGGCATCGGCGACAAGACCGCCGTCAAGCTCCTGCAGCAGTACGGCACGCTGGACAGCATCCTGGCGCACGCCGGGGACATCAAGGGCAAGCTGGGCGAGAAGCTGGTCGCCTACGCCGATCAGGCCCGTCAATGCAAGGAGCTGGCCACCATCCGCCGGGACGCGCCGGTGACCTTCGCCCTGGCGGACGTGGCGCTGCCCGACATGACCCGGGGTCTGCCCGCCCTGCGCCGCCTGAAGCTGAACGCCTTCATCCGCCGCCTCACCGGCGAGGCGGCCCAGCCCGCGGCAGTCTCCCCCACCCCGGCGGCTGCCCCTGCTTCCTCCACGGCAGATCCCTCCGCCTCAGCGGAGGCCGTGCCCACCCTGGCTCTGCTGCCCTTTGACGAATTGCAGCAGGCGGACACGCCGGAGGCCCTCACCTCCTGGCTGGCCTCTCTGACGGAGGCTTCCCGGCCCCTGGCTGTGTACCTGACGGACACCGCCGTTTCCCTGGCGGCCATGGATCGCCGGTGCTTGGCGGTATCCCTGGGGGGCGATCTGCTGAATCCCGGGCTGGATCCCGCCGACGTGCTGGCGGCCATCGCGCCGGACATGGCCGCGCACCCCGCCGTCGTCCACGACGGCAAGCGGCTGATGCATCTGCTTCGCCGCCACGGTCTGCCCCAGCCGGAGGGCTTCCGCTGGGACACGATGCTGGGCGCGTACCTGATCAACCCCCAGGAGAAGAGCTACAGCCTGCCGGCGCTGTGCCCGGGCATGCCGGAGGACGCGCGGACGCTGCTTTCCCTGTGCCTGTGGCAGCAGGCGCGGGTGGAGGCGGACGGCATGACCCGCCTGATGCGGGACGTGGAGCAGCCCCTCTCGATGGCGCTGTACCGGATGGAGGAGCTGGGCTTCACGGTGGACCTGGACTTCCTGCGGGAGCTGGGCAGGCGCTACACCGTGGAAATCGAGGAGCTGCGCCAGCAGGTTTTCGCGGCCTGCGGGGTGAAGCCCTTCAACCTGAACAGCACCCAGCAGCTGGGGAAGGTGCTCTTTGAGGATTTGAAGCTGCCCCACGGGAAAAAGACACAGAAGGGCTACTCCACCTCAGCGGAGGTTCTGGAAAACCTGCAGGACATTGCGCCGGAGGTGATCACGCCGCTTTTGCGCTACCGTCAGCTGACGAAGCTGAACAGCACCTATGTGGAGGGGCTGCTGCGCCTGACGGACGCCACGGGGCGGGTGCACTCCACCTTCGACCAGGTGGCCACGGCCACGGGGCGGATATCCTCCCTGGAGCCGAACCTGCAAAACATCCCCGTGCGCACGGCGGAGGGCAAGGAGATTCGCCGGGCGTTCCTGCCGCGCGCGGGGTGGGTGCTGCTGGACGCGGATTACAGCCAGATCGAGCTGCGGCTGATGGCGCACTTCTCCGGGGACGAGGCGCTGGTGGAGGCCTTCCGCACCGGGCAGGACGTGCATGCCCGGACGGCCAGCGAGATCTTCGAGGTGCCGCTCTCCCAGGTGGACGGCACGCTGCGCTCCCGGGCCAAGGCGGTGAACTTCGGGCTGATCTACGGCATCAGCGGCTTTGGCCTGGCGCGGAACACGGGCGTAACGCAGGCGGAGGCCCGGGAGTTCATTGCGCGGTACTTCGCCAAGTATCCGGGGGTGAAGCGGTTCATGGATGAATGCGCGGCCCAGGGCGAGGAGCGGGGCTACGCGCTGACGCTGATGAACCGCCGCCGGTATCTGCCCGAGCTGAAATCCTCCCGGGCGGCGATCCGTGAATTCGGCAAGCGGGCGGCCATGAACACGCCGGTGCAGGGGACGGCGGCGGACATCATCAAGCTGGCGATGGTGCGCGTGGACGAGGCGCTGCGCCGGGAGAAGCTGCGCAGCCGCCTGATCCTGCAGGTGCACGACGAGCTGCTGCTGGAGTGTCCGCCGGAGGAGGCTGATACGGCCGCCGCGCTGCTGAAAGCCTGCATGGAGGACGTCATCACCCTGAACGTGCCGCTGCTGGCGGAGGTGCATCAGGGCGCGAACTGGGCCGAGGCAAAATGATCCTCCGGCAGGAATCCGCCATGTCCGCAGCGAATGTAGGATTGTTACCCCGTCAATTACGCGCGTGTACTTCGCGCCTGAGAAGGAGATACTGCCATGCTGGAATTCAAGTTTGACACCCAACTGCTCATTGAGGGCCACGATCTGGACGAGGACGTCATCAACGATTACTTCACCGAGCATTTCAAGGGCGACTGCCTGCTGGCCGTGGGCGACGACGAGCTGATCAAGATTCACTACCACACCAACGAGCCCTGGAAGGTACTCGAATACTGCGCGAGCCTGGGCGAAATCTACGACGTTGTCATCGAGAACATGGAGCGTCAGGAGCAGGGTCTCCACGGCTGAGGGGGCATCGCCCCCCTTTTCGCGCGATTGGGCTGCGTGCCTTCGGTCATGCTATATGCGCGTGGGGGCTTCGCCCCATTTCGCGCGATTGGGTTGCGCGCCTTCGGTCATGCTATATGCGCGTGGGGGCTTCGCCCCATTTCGCGCGATTGGGTTGCGCGCCTTCGGTCATGCTATATGCGCGTGGGGCTGTGCCGCTGCTTGACTGCGTGGCACGGCGCACGACGGGTGCGCCGCGCTGCGGGGTTCCGCCGCGCAACGGGCGCGCCGGAACGCACAGTATGCTGCTTCCGGGGCGCTGCCCCGGGCCCCTTTCCCGGGGGTTCGCCCCTTTTCGCGCGATTGGGTTGCGCGCCTTGGGTCATGCCGAATGCACGTGGGGCCTGCATGCTGTCGGCGCGTCGCTTCAATCCCTATCCGTTCGAAAAGCCGTCAGGCCTGCCGGGCGGGACTGCTGACTGGTTGCCCGAAGAATCATGGTTCTTCGGGCTTTCGCATACGGTTGACCGTCGGGCGATGCCCGGAAGGAGGACTGCCATGAATATCTGGTTATGCCTGCTGCTGGCTGTGGCGGCGGTGATGCTTGTTGTCCTTGCATGCATGATGTATCTTGCCCGGGCGGCGAAGCGGCCTGCCGTCCAGCCCGGCTATGAGCAGCATGTGACCCCCGGCGCTCCGCTGGAGGGCCGGTACACCGGCAGGGGCTCCCGCGCCGTGTCCTCCGCATCCTTCGACGCGCCGGATACGCGTGCGAAGCGTTTCACCGTCTGGTATCCAGCGGATATGGCGGCAGGCGAGACGCTCCCGCTGGTGGTGATGGCCAACGGCACGGGTGTGGGCGCGTCGCGGTACGCGGCGGTGCTGGAGCACCTGGCGTCCTGGGGCTTCCTGGTCATCGGCAATGAGGATCAGGGCTCCTGGGACGGCGCGTCCTCTGCGGAGAGCCTGGACTTCATGCTCCGCAGCCATAAGGATCCCGCAAGCATCTTCCATGGCCGGGTGGATACGGAGCATATCGGCATTGCCGGGCATTCCCAGGGTGGCGTGGGTGCCATCAACGCCGTGACCGCGCAGCCCAACGGCAGCCGCTACGCTGCGCTCTACACCGCCAGCACCACCTCCCGCGCCCTGGCTGCCGCGCTGAATTGGACCTACGACCCGCACAAGGTAGCCATTCCCTGGCTGATGACGGCGGGCACCCTTCGCGCGGATGCAGGCGACGGACAAAAAGAAGGCATTGCGCCCCTGTCCTCCCTGCAGGAGAATGCCGCCGCCTGTCCGGGCACGGCGCTGGTGATTCATGCGCGGCGGGCGAAGGCCGATCACGGCGACATGCTCGCCCTGGCCGACGGCTGCATGACCGCCTGGTTTGCCGCGCTGCTTCAGGGCGACAGGGACGCGGCGCAGGTATTCACCGGGGAAGATCCCGAGCTGGCGCGCAACGGAAACTGGCAGGACGTGCTGATCCGCCAGCCCTGACGCACCCCAGCGCCATTACAATGGTTCCGGAGCGCAGGCAGCGCGCCGGAAAGGAAAGGGCGTACCCATGGCCAACATTGTCACCCTGTGCCGTATCCTCCTCAGCGTGGTCCTGCTGTTCCCACCGGCCCTCTCGCCCGGGTTTTTCATGCTGTACCTGGCCGCAGGGCTGACCGACATGCTGGACGGCCCCATCGCCCGGAAAACCCACACCGCCACGGCCTTCGGCGCACGGCTGGACACCCTGGCGGACATGGCGCTGGTTGCGGCCTGCATGATCCGGCTGCTGCCGGTGCTGGCGCTCCCGGCATGGCTTGGCATGTGGGTTGGCGTGATCGCCGCCATCAAGGTCGTGAACCTGCTGTCCTCCTGGGTGCTTTACAGGCAGCTGGCCGCCAGGCACACCCTGCTGAACAGGCTGACCGGCTTCGCCCTGTTCCTGCTTCCGCTGACGCTGACCCTTATCGACCTGACCTGCAGCGGCAGCATCGTCTGTGCGCTGGCCACAGTGGCCGCCATTCAGGAAGGGCATCTGATCCGCACGGTCGCGCCGCCCATGGCGCGCCCGTAAAGCCCCAAGCCAAAGAAAGCCTCCGTACTGTCCTCGGACAACACGGAGGCTTTTTCCGTCAGCGAGCTTCACGGAGCCGGCTCCCGGGCATCACGCTTCCCCGGCCACAGGCATGATGGTTTCATGCTGCCCGGCCCGGCAGGCGCGCTTTTCTCCGCCGCAGGTCATGGACGCGCCCTCCGCCCAGCCCGGAATCCGCACCCGCAGGGGGAAGGCCAGCCCCCGGGGATTCTCCACGCGCACCCTGACTGTCCCGCGGAAGGGATAGTCCGTGTCCATCTGCACGATGACGGGACAGCCGCCAAGGTGCGTATCCAGGCGCGAGGGCGGGTACGAGAACGCCTACATCGGCAAGTGGCACATGTACGCCAACGAGCTGGGCAACCACTACGACCCCAAGAACTCCTTCGTGCCCAAGGGGCCGGATCGTCTGGGCTTCGACGGCTTCTTCGCCCACTACGGCTTCCATCACGAGTATTATGCGCCCCAGGCCTATTATCACCTGGCCACGCCGGAGAAGATTGATCACGAGGGGTACGAGCCGGATCGCATGACCGACATGGCCATTGAGCAGCTGCAGCGCCTGTCCGGCGGGGACAAGCCCTTCTCCCTGTTCCTGTCCATCGGCACGCCCCACGACCCCTGGGTTCCGGAGAATGTGCCTGCGGAGCACCTCGAGCGGGTGAAGGACATGACCTTCGAGCTGCCGGAGAACTATCTGCCGGAGAACGATCCCCATGCGGACAAGTGGGCCCGGCTCTCCCGGGATGAGCGCGCCGGGCTGACGGGCTGGATGCGCTGCTATCATGCCATGGTGGCCAACCTGGACGACAACATCGGCCGGCTGATGCAGGCGGTGAAAGAGCTGGGCCTGGATGACAACACCATCGTGGTGTTCACCTCCGACCACGGGGAATGCTTCGGCGCCCACGGCCGCCGCGCCAAGAACATCTTCTACGAGGAGGCCGTCCGGGTGCCCTTCCTGGTGCGCTGGCCCGGCAGGCTTCAGGCCGGCGGCGCCTGCGACGTGTGCCTGAACACCGTGGACATCATGCCCACGCTGCTCTCCATGATGAACCTGCCCATCCCGGAAACGGTGGAGGGCCAGGATATGAGCCTCTTCATGACGGACGGCCGCCGCACCACCGACGACGGCGCGCTGATGATGTGCTGCGGCCCCACCGCCGCCTGGGCCGACGGCCATGAATGGCGCGCCTACCGCACCAAGCGCTACACCTACGCCGTCTATCGCCAGGACGGCCAGGAGCTTTTGTTCGACCACATCGACGATCCGCTGGAAATGCGGAACCTGGCCGAGGATCCCGCCTGCAGCAGGCTGAAGGATGCTCTCAAGGAGGCCATGTGGGAGAAGATGCGCCGCATCAACGACCACTTTGAGCCCAACTCCTATTACAGGGAAAACTGGGTGGAGGATCGCATCATCCGGCGCACCGCCACCATGGACAACTGACATACGGCAGCACAGGCACAGGGGGCAGCTCATCCGGGCTGCCCCCTTGCCTGTATGCATCATGGCTGCGCACCGCTGGAGGCAAGGTCTTCCATGCCCTGAGCGTTGTTTCTCCGATGTTCCGCCCAGGCGGGCGCAGCGTACGCTATCGGAGACCGCCTCCACATGACCGGCCTGATGGTCACGCTCCCCTCAAACCGCATCAAAAAACAGGCAGGTGCAGGAACGCATCTGCCTGTTGTCCGCATCCGGTTTATGCCCGATTCATCCCTGCCACAAAGGCGGCATCCCGGGCGGTCAGCTCCACCCATCCGGGGCGGAAGCCGCTGCGGATGGCGCAGCGCACCGAGGGAATATTCGACCATGCCGCGCAATAGAACGGAACGATGCCCCGGTCCAGCACCTCCCGGGCCAGGCGGCTGACCAATGCGGCCGCCACGCCCTGATGCCGGTAGCCCGGCAGTACATCCACGCCGATCTGCCACATGGTATCGCAGTCCGCCGAGCAGGCCGCCAGGCCGATCAGCTTTTCCCCGTCCCAGGCCCCCACGCCCAGCACATCCCGCTCCGGCGACTGACCGGTCAGGGCATTGCTCCATGGCTCTGTATACAGCCCGGCAAAGTCCGTCATCAGCTTCAGCTCGTATGCGCAGGGCAGGGGCTGCACCTTCTCCGCGTCCGGAAGGAAGTATTCCGCCATGAAGCATACCTTCAGCCCGTAGGGGGCAAGGCTTTCCGCCAATACATGCAGATTGGGCGTTTCAAAGCAGTGGGCCGGTTCAAACCGGCGCAGATACCTCTCCACCGGCTCCCGCAATTCGAACGCTACCTGGGCCACCACGCTGCCACCGTAATACGTCAGGTCGCAGGCCAGGGGCAGGGGCAGATACTTCCGAGCCTTCGGGTGCGCCCGTGACAGGGTGATCACCGGCTCCGCCCGGAAGAAGTCCTCCGCCCGACAGTTGCAGTCCACCGCCGACTGCCGCAGCGCCGTCTGCCAGATATCCTGATTTGTCATACGCTTGTTCCTTCCGCCTCCCGGGCCGCCTTGCGCAGGATGCGCCGGGCGCTCCCGTGGGACAGCGTCGCCAGCGCCGCCTCCAGGGGCAGCAGCATGGCCTCCTCCACCTGGGTGGGATCGGGGTTCAGCCGCTGATGGTCGTAGCGGGCCAGGAAGTAGGTCACATGCTTCATCCGCCCGTCCGCCAGGGGATAGGCGTCCACCAGGGGCGCGCCGCCGCACAGCTCCGCCTGCACGCCGGTTTCCTCCCGGATCTCCCGCAGGGCAGTCTGCTCCGGGGTTTCGCCCTTTTCCACATGGCCCTTGGGCAGCCCCACGCTCCCGCTTTTCTCCCGCACCAGCACCCAGCGGACCTCCCCGTCCTCCACGGTGTACAGCGCCGCGCCGGCGGAACGAACCAGCTCCATGCTTTAGCCCTCCAGCGCCACGGCCAGGCGGAGGATGCCCTCCTCCACATACCGCCGCGGGCAGCCGATGTTGACCCGCAGGTGTCCCTCGCCGCCCCGGCCGAAGAACTCCCCGCCGGTGAACACCACGCCGGCCTCCGCAGCCCTGGCCATCAGCTCATCCGTGGTCAGGCCGTAGGCGCGCAAATCCAGCCAGCCCAGATAGGTACCCTCCATGGGCGTCAGCACCGCTTTGGGCAGATGCCGGGCCACCAGCTCCCTGAGCAGCGCGCGGCTGCCGTCCAGGTAGCTGATCAGCCCGTCCAGCCAGGCGTCGCCCTCGTTGTAGGCGGCGCGGGTGGCCTCCAGGGCGAAAATATTGCCGCTGCGCACGCCCGCACGATCCATTTCCGCCTGAATCCGCTGCCGCACACTCTCCTCCCGGCACATCAGGCTCGCCTGCTGCAGCCCCGCCAGGTTGAAGGTCTTGCTGGCGGCGCACAGGCTGATCACCCGCTCGCTCTGCAGGGACAGCACAGGGGTGAACGTTTTCGGCGCGTACACGAAGTCCGCGTGAATCTCATCGGACACCAGCGGCACGCCGTAGCGGTTCAGCAGGCTGAGCAGCGCGGTCAGCTCCTCCCTGGTCCACACCCGGCTCACCGGGTTGTGGGGGTTGCATAGCACCATCAGCTTCGCTCCGGCCTGCAGCTGCTTCTCCACCGCCGCCAGATCCATGTCGTACCCGCCGTCCTCCCGGCGCAGCAGCGGCGCTTCCATCAGCGTGCGCTCCGTCGCCGCCACCGAGAAGCGGAAGGGCCCGTACACCGGGGACTGGATGATCACCCCGTCGCCGGGATTGGTCAGGGCCAGGATGGACAGCTTGATGCCCGAGATCACGCAGGGCAGCATCATCACGTCCTGGCTGTCCAGCTTAAGGCCGTGCCTGCGCTGCCAGAAGTCCGTCAGCGCCCGGACGTCGTCCTCCAGCACGGCGGTGTAGCCATAGGTGCCGTGGGCGGCCCGGCGCAGAATGGCCTCCTGCACCGCGGGCGGGCTGGGGAAATCCATGTCCGCCACCCACAGGGGAATCACGTCCTCGCCATGCTCCGCACGGCATTCATCCCACTTCTCGCACCGGGTTCCCATCCGGTACAGGCCCTCGTCAAAGTACTCCTGGTTGAATTTCATCGCTCGTATCCTCCCTGCGGGGCTGTGATGCCTCAAGCACCCAGAACCCCGCTGATTTGTCCAGCTTCTCCACGCTGCCGTAGAGGGTCTTCAGGTATTTCATGCAGCTTTCCGCGCCCTGCTGCTTGCGGATAACCAGGTACAGCGCGCCGTCCGGCTCAAGCACCCGGGCGGCGTCGGCAAACATGCGGTAGATCACCTGCTTGCCCGCGCGGATGGGCGGATTGGTCACCACCGCCCGATAGCGGCAGTCCATCAGCGCGCTCATGCCGTCGGACTCCACGCAGGCAGCCGTCACGCCGTTGCGCCGGGCGTTTTCCTCCGCCAGGGCCAGCGCCCTGCGGTTCACATCCGCCATGGTCACATGCGCCTCCGGGTTGGCCCTGGCCAGCGCCACGCCGATGGCCCCCCATCCGCAGCCCAGATCCAGCACCTCGCCCTCCAGCGGGGGCAGCGCGTCCAGCAGCAGCCGGGTGCCCTGATCCAGCTCTCCCTTGGAAAACACCCCCGCGTCCGTCATGCACTCCAGCTGCGCTCCGCGATAATCGTACCGGCAGGGCACCGGTTTGGACGCGCAGGAGGGATCCCGGGTATAATACTGTTCCGTCATTCAGCCTCCATCCCCGCAGCCTGGCGCAGGCCGCGCAGCTCTTCTTCCGTCAGTTCCCGCCATTCCCCGGGGGCCAGGGTGTCATCCAGCGCAAGCGGCCCGAAGCGTTCCCGGTGAAGCAGGGTCACTTCCCGCCCCACCGCCTGGAACATGCGCTTCACCTGGTGGAACTTGCCCTCCCGCACGGTGACCAGCGCCTCCGCCGCCTCCTGCGAGGAGGACAGGATCTCCAGC
>JBJEUJ010000125.1:0-2715 GCA_051883775.1 Aristaeellaceae bacterium
CTTTCCTTTACCTACGAGGGCAGCTATACCCCCGTGTTTGACCATGTGAACATCAGCTGGGACACATCCTGGCGTCTGGGGCTGATCGCCCGCAACGGCCGGGGCAAGACCACGCTCCTGCGCCTGCTGGAGGGCCGCTATCCCTATCGGGGGAGGATCGACTGCCCCCTTACGCCGGTGTATTTCCCCTTCGACGTGGCGGACGGGGAGCAGCTGACGCTGTTTGTCATGCAGCAGGCGGCCCCTGACAGCCAGGACTGGCAGCTCATCCGCGAGCTGAACCAGCTGCGCGTAGACGAGGACGTGCTGTACCGGCCCTTTGGCACCCTCAGCCAGGGCGAGCAGACCAAGGCCCTGCTGGCCGCGCTGTTCAGCCGGGAGGACGCTTATCCCCTTATCGACGAGCCAACCAATCATCTCGACGCCCACGGCCGCGCTTTGGTGGCGGATTACCTCCGCCGCAAGGACGGCTTCCTGCTGGTCAGCCATGACCGCGCCTTCCTCAACCGCTGCATCGACCACGTGGTCAGCCTGAACCGGGCGGACATCTGGGTGATGCAGGGGGACTACGACGCCTGGGAGGCTCGCCTGAACCTGCAGACCGAGACGGAGCAGGCCCGGAACGAGGAGCTCCGCCGGGACATTCGCCGCCTGGAGGAATCCGCCCGGCAGGCTGCGGAATGGAGCCGTCGGATTGAGGGACAGAAAATCGGCATCGACCCCATCAAAAGCGACAAGACCAAGAACTGGCGCGGTTATGCAGGAGCCAAGTCCGCCAAGATGATGCAGCGCAGCCAGAACACCCTTCGCCGTCAGGAGCGGGCCATTGAAGAAAAAAAGACCCTGCTGCACAATGTGGAGCGGGTGGGGGAGCTGAAGCTGACCACCCTGCGCCACCCCAAGGACGTGCTGGTGTCCGTGGAGGATGCATCGGTGGTCTACGGTCAGCGAACGGTGTGCGAGAGGATTGGCTTCCAGGTGCGCCGGGGCGACCGTGTGGCGCTGACCGGCCCCAATGGCTGCGGCAAGTCCAGCATCCTTAAAACGCTGGTGGGGGAGTGCGACGCGCTCCGGGGTCAGGTGCGCCTGGCCAGCGGGCTGGTCATCTCCTACGTCCCGCAGCAGACCAGCGGACTGCATGGGGACATGCGGGCCTTCATTCAGCAGTCCGGCGCGGATGAGACGCTGTTCAAGGCGATCCTGCGGAACATGGACTTCACCCGGGATCTGTTCGACCGCTCGCTGGAGCAGATGAGCCAGGGACAGAAGAAGAAGGTGCTGCTGGCCCGCAGCCTGTGCACGCCGGCGCACCTGTACATCTGGGACGAACCGCTGAACTACATCGACGTGTTCAGCCGCGTGCAGCTGGAGGGCCTGATCTGCGACAGCGAGCCGACCATTCTGCTTGTGGAGCACGACGTGCGCTTCCTGGAGAACGTCTGCACCCGCCCGCCCATCGCCCTGGCCTGACGAATCTGTGCAAAGACCTTGCCAAACCGCGGAAAATGTGCTATCATACATCTGTTGCCCATGATGCCCCTTCCTGCTGCGAATTATCAAGAAGGGGCATCGTGGCGGCTGTTCTCCAGTGGCGTGGTATGACGCGAAATCAAAGCTCCGTCCTGGAAGCCGATCAGCGTGAACCCCTTGAAATCCCTGGGATTTCAGGTCATAAGGGATTTGGGAAATCCCTCATATCTCTCCTGCACATCTCTCCGATTTCCGGAGGGTGATGAGGGAGAAAATTGCATGGAGTGGTATCGAAGCGGTCATAACGGGGCAGACTCGAAATCAAAGCTCCGTCCTGGAAGCCGATCAGCGTGAACCCCTTGAAATCCATGGGATTTCAGGTCATAAGGGATTTGGGAAATCCCTCATATCTCTCCTGCACATCTCTCCGATTTCCGGAGGGTGATGAGGGAGAAAATTGCATGGAGTGGTATCGAAGAGGTCATAACGGCCCCGACTCGAAATCGGGTAAGCCCTTAACCGGGTCCGTGGGTTCGAATCCCACCCACTCCGCCATCAAAGCCTTACAACTCAAGGGTTGCAGGGCTTTTTTCATGCGCCGGGAGAGATAGGTCGTTGTGATGGGAGGTCATCCCGAGGCCGTTCAGCATGGCCTCGGCCGAGGAAAGCTTGGAATGGTAGTCAAGGTGCGCGTAGATGTTCGCTGTGGTGCTGAAATCGCTGTGTCCCAGCCATTCCTGAATTTGCTTCATCGGAACGCCGTTGGCCAGCAGAAGGCTGGCACAGCTGTGTCGAAGGTCGTGCAGTCGAATGACGCGCATGCCGTTGGTTTCCAGGATGCGCTTGAAGCCGCTGGAAAGCGTGTTGGGCTTCAGCCGTTCACCCAGCTCATTCACACAGACGTAATCAAGGTAATCCGTGCAATAGGAGCGCCCGCACAGCCTCCGATAGTGGGCCTGTTCCTCTTTCTTCCGAAGCAGCAAGTCACGGAAGTCAGGCACCAGCGGTAGCGTCCGCATACTGGATTTGGTCTTGGTCGTATCAGCAGCAACCTCGATGTGCTTACCGTCCACATTGCAGGATGTCACGGTGTGCCGGATGGTGATGGTGTTGGCTGTGAAGTCGATGGCGTTCCATTTCAGGCCGAGAATCTCGCTGCGGCGCAGGCCGTAGAAAGCACCTAACTTGATCGGAAGCTCCAAAGGATGTCCTTCCAGATGGAAGAAAAGCTCGTTGACTTCATGG
>JBJEUJ010000126.1:0-2708 GCA_051883775.1 Aristaeellaceae bacterium
TTTCGTCCTTCCACAGGTGATAGGGCTCGATGCCCAGCAGGATGTTCACATAGGGCAGGCACTCCGTGCAGAAGTCCCGGGCCTCCTCCCACGTCCACAGGGTGGAGCGGAAGTTGCCGTCGAAGGAGACGGTCATGCCCTTCTCATGGGCGGTCTTGAGCAGGTTCATCACCAGCTCCCGGCAGTTGGGGGCCAGGGCGGGGGTGATGCCCGACAGGTGCAGCCAGTCGAAGCCGTCCAGCAGGGCGTTCAGGTCAACATGGGAGAAGTCGTACTCCGTCAGCGCGGAGTGCTTCCGGTCGTAGATGACCTTGCTGGGGCGCACGCCGTAGCCCGCCTCCAGGTAATAGGTGCCCAGGCGGTGGGAGGGCGTTTCCTCGGGCGAGGAGAGGATCATGGGGGTGCAGTGCACGTCGTTGGAGCGCAGCATGCGCACGGCGGACTTGCCCAGGGAGTTGTTGGGCACGACGGAAAAGAACGTGCTGTCCACGCCCAGGTTGGCCAGGGCCAGGGCGATGTTGGCCTCGCTCCCGCCGTAGCTGGCCTCGAAGGCGTTGGCCATGCGGATCTTGTCGTAGTTGGGGGGCGTCAGACGCAGCATGATCTCGCCCATGGTGATGAACTTCTTGGAGGTTTTACCCTTGAGAAGGGGATTGGAGTGGATCATATTCGATTCCTTCTTTCGCTGAAGCCTCGCCGCAGCACGCTGCGCCGGACGCTGTTTGTATCCTCATTATAGCACGATTGCTTTTTCCCGGCAAGAGCATCCGCAGGGCCTTTCCCAAAGCCCTGCGAAAAACCCTCCCCGCCTTGCAAATCCCTCCCGATCATGGTAAGATAAACGAAACACAAGCGCCGCGTCATCACGCAAAGAAAGCGAGGAGATCTCCCGTGAACATCCACGAGTCTGCCGAGGACTATCTGGAGGCCATCCTGATGCTCCATCAGCAGAAGGGCTATGCCCGCTCGGTGGACATCGCCGCCATGCTGAATGTGACCAAGCCCTCCGTCAGCATCGCCATGAAACGCCTGAGGGAAAACGGCTACATCCTCATGGACGAGGAGAACCTCATCACCCTGACCCCCCAGGGCGAGGCTATTGCCCGCCGCATCCTGGAGCGGCACCGCACCATCGCGGCCTTCCTGGAGGCCCTGGGCGTGAATGAGAAAACCGCCCTGGAGGACGCCTGCAAAATCGAGCACGACATCTCCGAGGAATCCTTCGAGGCCATCTGCCGCCACGCCCGGGCTCATTCACCCGAGAATTAGTCCAAAGGAATAATCCATAGTCCATGTGAAGGAAATAACAATAACGCTGTCGAATATTGTATCCATACACGCCATGAGCGTGTGACGACATAAGCATTCCATGCCCCATGGCAAAATAAAAAGGAGGAGTTTCCCATGGCGAACCGCATTGTGCTCAACCCCATCTCCTACCATGGCCGCGGCGCGATTGAATCCATCGTGCCCGAGGTGCAGGCCCGCGGCCTGACCAAGGCCTTCGTCTGCTCCGACCCCGATCTGGTCAAGTTCGGCGTGACCAAGAAGGTCACCGACGTGCTGGAGAAGGCTGGCCTGAGCTACGAGCTGTACTCCAACATCAAGCCCAACCCCACCATCGAGAACGTGCAGACCGGCGTGGCCGCCTACAAGGCCTCCGGCGCTGACTACATCATCGCCATCGGCGGCGGCTCCTCCATGGATACCGCCAAGGCTGTGGGCATCATCATCAACAACCCCGAGTTCGCCGACGTGCGCTCCCTGGAGGGTGTTGCCCCCACCAAGAACAAGACCGTGTTCACCATCGCCGTGCCCACCACCGCCGGCACCGCCGCTGAGGTGACCATCAACTACGTCATCACCGACGTGGAGCGCAAGCGCAAGTTCGTCTGCGTGGACGTGCACGACATCCCCGAGGTGGCCGTGATCGATCCCGACATGATGGCCACCATGCCCAAGGGCCTGACCGCCGCCACCGGCATGGACGCCCTGACCCACGCCATTGAGGGCTTCACCACCAAGGGCGCCTGGGAGCTGACCGACATGTTCCACCTCAAGGCCATCGAGATCATCGCCAAGAGCCTGCGCGGCGCCGTGGCTGGCACTGACGAGGGCCGCGACGGCATGGCCCTGGGCCAGTATGTGGCGGGCATGGGCTTCTCCAATGTGGGCCTGGGCATCGTTCACTCCATGGCGCACTGCCTGGGCGCGGTGTATGACACCCCCCACGGCGTGGCCAACGCCATCCTGCTGCCCACCGTGATGGAGTACAACGCTCCCGTCACCGGCGACAAGTACAAGTACATCGCCGCCGCCATGGGCGTTGAGGGCACCGAGAACATGTCCGTGGAAGAGTACCGCAAGGCTGCCTGCGACGCTGTGAAGCAGCTGAGCATGGACGTGGGCATTCCCGCCGACCTGAAGGCGATCGTCAACCCCGACGATCTGGACTTCCTGGCCGAGTCCGCGTATGCGGATGCCTGCCGTCCCGGCAACCCCCGCGACACCTCCGTGGAGGAAATCAAGGAGCTGTACAAGAAGCTGCTGTAAGGCGCTTCACTTCGCCCGGACGGCACAGCGTCCGGGCGATTTTGCACTCGCTTGCTGGTCCTGCGGCCATCCCACGGCGCAAGGCCGTGTGCTGGCTGTCACCTGCGCTTCGCTTCGGAGCCTTTGTCCTTTCAGGGCAACGCCACACTGTGGCG
>JBJEUJ010000127.1:0-14501 GCA_051883775.1 Aristaeellaceae bacterium
CAGCGACTTCTATACCGGGCTGGCATCCGCGGTGCGGGTGGAGACGACGCCTGCGCCCACGCCTGCCCTGACCGGCGCAGACACCCCTGCTGCCACGCCTGCCCTGACGGACGCGGATATGCCTGAGCCCGCTGCCGCGCAGGCGCTGGACGCGCCGGAGCAGCTTCCCCCGGAGGAGCCGGAGGAGCTGCTGACCCTGCCCACGCCGGAGCCTACCGCCACGCCGCGGCAGTCCGCCATGGATTTCGCGGCCCTGTGGCAGACCTGCCCGGACGTGGTGGGCTGGATCCGCCTGGAGGACAGCGGCATTGATTATCCCGTGGCGCAGGGGGAGGACAACGACTACTATCTCCACCACCTGGCGGATGGAACGGAGAACAAGTCCGGCACGATCATGATGGATGTGGCCAACGCCTCTGACTTTTCGGATACGGTGACGATTCTGCACGGGCATCACATGCGGGGCGGCACCATGTTCGGACACCTGGCGGACTACAAGAAGGAAAGCTACTATCAAGCGCATCCGGTGCTGAAGCTGTTCACCCCGGCGGGGGATTATGACGTGGCCGTGTTCGCGGCCTGCACGGTGAACGGGTATACCTTCGGCTATCCTGTGTCCTTTGCGGATGAGACGGAGTTTGACAACTTCGTGCGCAAGGCGGTTTCCTCCACCCCCTATGAGACCGGCGTGTCCGTCCGCTATGGGGACAGGCTGCTGGTGCTGTCCACCTGCGCGTACTCCTTTGAGGGCGCGCGGTATGTTGTGATGGGGAAGCTCCTGGAGCCGGAGGCTGCGCCGTAAGGGCGGGGACAGCGCTGGCTTCATCCGCAGAACCGACACAAATGAGAAGCGTTGACGTATGCAAAAGAGAGAGACGGCGGTCATGGCGCCGGGGGCGGTATTCGGCAGGTGGCTGGTGAAGGATCAGTGCCTCCGGAGCGAAAAGGGCGAGCGGAAGTGGCTGTGCCGCTGCCAGTGCGGCACGGAGCGGTATGTGCTGGAGCGCAGCCTGCTCTCCGGCGGCTCCCGCAGCTGCGGGTGCGTGGCGCGCCAGCATGCCTCCGAGGCCTGCGGCTACGACCTGCTGGGGCAGTGCTTCGGCGATCTGACGGTGGTGGACAGGGCGGAGAAGCGTCCCGGCGACCGGGCGCTGCGCTGGAAATGCCGCTGCGCCTGCGGCAGGATGGTGGAGTATACCTCCACGCTGCTGGTCACGGGCAAGCGGACGAGCTGCGGCTGCCGGACGGAAAGGCGCTGCGCCATGGCGGACATCTCGGGGAAAACCTTTGACCGGCTGATGGCGCTGCATCCGCTGGAGAAGCGGGACGGCAGCGGCGGGGTGATCTGGCGGTGCCGGTGCGCCTGCGGCCGGGAGGTGGACGCACCCTACAACGGGCTGATGTACGGCAACATGCGCAGCTGCGGCTGCCGCAAAAAGGAGCACGACCAGGCCCTGCAGGGCTATCTGACCCATGTGGACGGCACCTGCATCGACATGCTGAGGAGCCGGAAAACCCCCAAGAACAACACCACCGGCGTGCGGGGGAGTCTACCGGAGCGGAGACAAGTACCTGGCCAAGATTGTCTTTCAGAAGCGGCAGTATTATCTGGGCAGCTACGGCACCCTGGAGGAGGCAGCCCAGGCGCGGCGGGAGGCGGAGGAGGAGATCAACCGGACGGTGGTGGCCTGCTACGAGCGCTGGCAGCAGCGATCTGCGGAGGATCCCGCCTGGGCGGAGGCCCATCCTGTCCGCATGGAGGTCAGCCGGGACGGGCAGGGGCGTATCCGCCTGACGTTCGAGCCGGCAATGCAGGGGAAAAACATGGTGTGAAAGCGCCGCGGCATGCAGGAAAAGGCTTGCCATTGCCCGGCGGCAATGCTATAATGTACGCGGCATGTCCGGCTGGAACCGGCAGGCCGCATTTTTCGCTGCGAAAGAGGAAGACTGATGAAGACGAGACGGATTCTCATGTCGCTGTCGGGCGTTGTGATCTGCGCGGTGAGCGTGGGCGCGTTCAAGATTGCCGCGCTGGGCGTGGATCCCTTCCAGTCGCTGATGAGCGGCCTGGACAAGCTGATTCCCATTTCCTTCGGCACGCTGTATGTGATTGTGAACCTGCTGCTGCTCACCTTCAGCCTGGTGGTGGACCGCAGCAAGATCGGCATCGCCACCTTCATCAACCTGTTTCTCCTGGGATATATCACGGAGTTCACCTACGCCTTCCTGCAGACGGTGCTGGTGGCGCCCTCCATGCTGACGCGGGCGGTGTGCCTGACGGTGGGCATTGTGGTGATGTGCTTCGGCTCCGCGCTGTACATGACGGCGGATCTGGGCGTGTCCACCTATGACGCGGTGGCCATCGCCCTGGCGGGCAAGTGGAAGCTGGCGCCGTTCCAGTACTGCCGCATCGGTACCGACCTGGTGTGCGTGCTGGCAGGTGTGGGCATTTTCCTTGTGGGGGGCGGCACCTTCAGCCAGATTCCCACCATCGCGGGCGTGGGCACCATCATCACGGCCTTCTTCATGGGGCCGCTGATCGAGTTCTTCAACGTGAAGGTGGCCCGCCCCATGCTCAGCGGGCAGAAAAAGCAGGCGTAAGACAGTCAACCGGCGTGCAATGCGCCGGTTTTTTCGTGGGGAAGGCCCTGCACGCTGGCGGAATTGGGCGCGGATTTTCCGCATGCGCCATGGCGGCGGAGGCAGCGGCGCGCCCGACAAAAAAACCTTACATTTCCGAAATTATCTGAAAAAAAGACTTGATTTTGACGGCGGTTTTGTGTACAATATCAACGTATTTCGGATTTAATGTTCGGGTTTTGACGCCCGGAGATCGAATTGCGAAATGGTCACGAAAGCACATTCCCAATCGAACCGAGGAGGATCATCACCATGAAAAAGCTTGTAGCCCTGCTGCTCGCGCTGACGCTGTGCCTGTCTGTCTGCGTCTTCACCGCCTCCGCTGAGACTTCCGACGTGAAGCTGGGCGTCATCCTGCTGCACGACGAGAACTCCACCTACGACCTCAACTTCATCAACGGCGTGAACGACGCGATGGCCGCCCTGGGCCTGTCCGAGGATCAGGTCATCATCAAGCGCAACATCCCCGAGTCCCAGGAGTGCACCGACGCCGCCCTGGACCTGGTGGATGAAGGCTGCAATATCATCTTCGCCGACAGCTTCGGCCATGAGACCTACCTGCTGGAGGCTGCCCGCGAGAACCCCGACGTGCAGTTCTGCCACGCCACCGGCACCATGGCCCACACCGAGGGCCTGGCCAACTTCCACAATGCCTTCGCCGCCATCTATGAGGGCCGCTACCTGGCGGGCGTTGCCGCCGGTCTGAAGCTGAACGAGCTGAAGGCCAACGGCCAGCTCAAGGGCGAGAAGCCCCTGATGGGCTATGTGGGCGCCTTCACCTACGCCGAGGTGATCTCCGGCTACACCTCCTTCTACCTGGGCGCCAAGTCCGTCTGCCCCGACGTGGAGATGAAGGTGCAGTTCACCGGCTCCTGGTATGACTACAACGAGGAGAAGAACGCCGCTACCGCGCTGATCGCCGCCAACTGCGACCTGATCTCCCAGCATGCCGACTCCATGGGCGCTCCCTCCGCTTGCGAGGATGCCAACGTGCCCAACGTGTCCTACAACGGCTCCACCGTGGCCTCCTGCCCCAACACCTTCATCGTGGCCTCCCGCATTGACTGGTCTCCCTACTTCCAGTACATTGTGAACCAGGTTGCCGCCGGTGAGGCCATTGCCACCGACTGGGTGGGCACCATCGAGACCGGCTCCGTCGTGCTGACCGAGATCAACGAGCAGGCTGCCGCCGAGGGCACCGCCGCCAAGCTGGAGGAGGTCAAGGCTGAGCTGACTGCCGGCACCCTGAAGGTGTTCGACACCGCCGCTGACGCCTTCATCACCGTGGATGGCGCGAAGCTGGATTCCTACCTGGCTGACGTGGACACCGACGACGCCTTCACCCCCGACACCGAGGCTGTGGCCGACGGCTACTTCCATGAGTCCGAGCTGCGCAGCGCTCCCTACTTCGACGTGAAGATCGATGGCATCGAGCTGCTGAACATGATGTTCTGATCCAACAACCGACGTTTGATTCCATGACGCTTGGACTGCTGCTCTCAGGGGCGGCAGTCCAAGCAGTTTCTGCACCTATTCTTGTACGGAGGGTATACCGTGGAAAAGCAAGTTGCTCTCAGCATGCGCGGCATTACCAAGCGGTTTGGCAGCGTTGTGGCCAACCACCATGTTGACCTGGATGTGTACGAGGGTGAGATCCTGGCCATTCTCGGCGAGAACGGCTGCGGCAAGACCACCCTGATGAACATGATCTCCGGCATTTACTTCCCGGATGAGGGCAAGATCTTTAAGGGCGGGGAGGAAGTGGTCATCCGCTCCCCCAAGGACGCCTTTGACCTGAAAATCGGCATGATTCATCAGCACTTCAAGCTGGTGGATCTGTTCACTGCGGCGGAAAACATCGTGCTGGGTGTGGACGAGAAGGGCCGCTACAATCTGAAGAACGTCAATTCCCGCGTTTCCCAGATCGCTGAGAAATACGGTTTCCATATTGATCCCCAGAAGAAGATTTACGACATGTCCGTCTCCGAAAAGCAGACGGTGGAGATTATCAAGGTGCTCTACCGCGGCGCGGATATTCTTATCCTGGACGAGCCCACCGCCGTGCTGACCCCCCAGGAGATCGACCGGCTGTTCGACGTGCTTCGCCGCATGAAGGCGGACGGCAAGTCCATCATTATCATCACCCACAAGCTGCATGAGGTGCTGGCGGTGTCGGACCGGGTGGCCATCCTGCGCAAGGGCGAGCATATCGCCACCGTCGATACCTGCGACGCCACCGAGAGCAGCCTGACGGAGATGATGGTGGGCAAGAAGATCACCCTGGACATTGACCGCAGCGAGCCGGTGAATGTGCAGCCCCGCCTGGAGGTCAAGGGCCTCAGCTGCATCGACAGCGAGGGCATCCAGGTGCTCAAGGACATCTCCTTCACCGCCAACAGCGGCGAGATCCTGGGCATCGCGGGCATTGCGGGCAGCGGACAAAGGGAGCTGCTGGAGGCCATTGCGGGCCTGCAGCCCATCGCCAGCGGGCAGATCATCTTCACCAACCCCAAGAAGAACCGGCCTGTGACCTTCTTCCACAAATCCCTGCGGCAGGTCAAGGAGCTGGCGGCCAGGGACGCCTTCCATGACAAAAACGGCGCGCCCATGCGCCTCAAGGGCATGAGCAGCAGGCAGATCAAGGCCCAGGTGGCGGCGGAGAACGTGCTCTTCCGGGAGGACGAGGTGATGAACCTGCGCGGCAAGACCCCGCTGGAGATCCGCTCCCTGGGCGTGCGGCTGTCCTTCGTGCCGGAGGACCGGCTGGGCATGGGCCTGGTGGGCAACATGGGCATCACGGACAACATGATGCTGCGCAGCTACCGCAAGGGCCACGCGGGCTTTGTGGACCGCAAGAAGCCCAAGGCCCTGGCCGAGGAGGTCGTCAAGGAGCTGGAGGTCGTTACCCCCGGCGTGAACACCCCGGTGCGCAGGCTGTCTGGCGGCAATGTGCAGAAGGTGCTGGTGGGCCGCGAAATCGCCTTTGCGCCCAAGGTGCTCATGGCCGCCTATCCTGCCCGCGGCCTGGACATCAATTCCTCCTACACCATCTACAACCTGCTCAACAAGCAGAAGCAGAACGGCGTGGCCGTCATCTTCGTGGGCGAGGATCTGGACGTGCTGCTGGCCCTGTGCGACCGCATCATGGTGATCAACTCCGGCGCCATCACCGGCATGCTGGATGCCCGCAGCGCCACCAAGGAGCAGATCGGCCTTTTGATGACCCAGACCAAAGCCCCTGCAAAGGAGGATGCCCAATGAGCGAACCGAAGAAAGCCGCCGTGCATGAGTCGCTGTTCCACCTGACCAAGCGCACGGACGTGAACCCTGTGCGGGCGCTGTTGATCCGCCTGGCGGCCATCGTGCTGGGCATGGTGGTGTGCGGCCTGACGGCGTTCCTGCTGATTGACAAGCTGCACGACAGCCCGGAGAAGATCACCGACTTCTACGCCTGCTTTATCAAGGGCTCCTTTGCCAGCGAGCGCAAGCTGTGGAAGTTCCTGAAGAACATGGCCATCCTGCAGTGCATCTCCCTGGCGGTGACCCCGGCCTTCCGCATGCGCTTCTGGAACATTGGCGCGGAGGGGCAGACGCTCATGGGCGTGCTGGGCGCCATCACTGTGGCGTTTTACTTTGGCGGCAAGCTGCCTGAGTGGCAGCTGCTGATCCTCATGTTCCTGGCCTCGCTGATTTACGGCGCGGTGTGGGCGGTGATTCCCGCGCTGTTCAAGGCCCGGTGGAACACCAACGAGACCCTCTTCACCCTGATGATGAACTACGTGGCCACCTATGTGGTCAGCTACTTCCTGGTGATCTGGGTGCCCAGCGGCTCCTCCACCCTGGGCAAGCTGAAGTACGGCAAGCTCCCCCCCTTGCCCTTCGGCAACCAGTACCTGCTGATTATCCTGATCGCCCTGGCGCTGACGGTGGGGCTGTATGTCTACCTCCGTTACAGCAAGCAGGGCTATGAAATCTCCGTGGTGGGCGAGAGCATGCGCACCGCCCAGTACAGCGGCATCAATGTGCAGAAGGTCATCATCCGCACCATGGTGGTCAGCGGCCTGCTCTGCGGCCTGGCGGGCTTCCTCATCGGCGCGGGCCTTGACCAGAGCGTGACCACGGAGTCCGTGGGCGGGCAGGGCTTCACGGCCATCATCGTGTCCTGGCTGGCCAACTTCAACCCCCTGGTGATGATCGTGACCTCCGGGCTGATCTCTTTCCTGAACTCCGGCGCGGCGCAGATTTCCCAGGACTTCAACGTCAGCGGCGCGCTGCCGGACGTGATTGTGGGCATTATCCTGTTCTTCATCATCGGCTGCGAGTTCTTCATCAACTACAAGATTGTGTTCCGCCATGCTGCGGTGGAGAAGGGGGCCGTCAAATGAACGTGTGGCTGAATTTCCTGATTGAGTCGCTGGCCTTCGGCGCGGTGTTCATGTACGGCTCCACGGGCGAGATTATCACGGAGAAGGCGGGTCACCTGAACCTGGGCATCCCGGGCATCATGTGCATGGGCGGCGCGGGCGGATGCCTGGTGCTGAACATCATCGGCCCGTGGAACCTGCCCTCCTTCCTGGTGGTGATCCTGGGCGTGGCGGGCTCGCTGGCCATGTCCATGCTGATGGGCCTGATTTACAGCTTCCTGACGGTGTCCCTGCGGGCCAACCAGAACGTGACCGGCCTGGCGCTGACCACCTTCGGCGTGGGCCTGATGAAGGTCATCATGAGCAAGCTGGATCCCACGGTGTACCTGGTGGGCCCCAAGAAGATCTTCCGCTGGCCCTTCACCGCCCGCACGGATGCGCTGCAGTATCTGGGCGTGCTGTTCTACGTGGGTGTGGCGGTTGCCATCCTGGCTTCCTGGGTGCTCTACCGCACGAAGGTGGGATTGCGCCTGCGGGCCGTGGGCGAGAACCCCGGCACGGCGGACGCGGTGGGCATCAACGTCTCCCGCTACAAGTACCTGGCCACCTGCATCGGCAGCGGCATTTCCGGCCTGGGCGGCTTCTACTGCATCATCGACTACATGGCCTCCCAGGAGGCCTACCTGAGCCTGGAGGCCTTCGGCTGGCTGTCCATCGCGCTGGTGATCTTCGCCCTGTGGCGGCCCCACATGACCATCATCGGCTCCACGGTGTTCGGCTTCCTGTTCAGCTGCTCCAGCTACATTGCCAACATCGAGGCCATCACCGTGACCATGGCTGCCAAGCCCCTGCTGAAGATGCTGCCCTATGTGGTGACCATCCTGGTGCTGATTATCACCAGCATCCGCAACAAGCGGGAGAATCAGCCCCCGGCATCCCTGGGCCTGCCCTACTTCCGCGAGGAACGGTGACGCACAACAGCCCCTTCAGCGAGCCTGACAGGGGTTGCTTTTCCCGGTGGAACATGGTATGATAGACGTGCCTGGACAAGCAACAAAAAAGAACCGTCTTTCAATCAGGAGAAGGGCTTCACATCTGCACTGGATGGTGCATGTGTGAAGCCCTTCTTCTATATTTATAGGCGACGACGGCTTGTTCAGGCGGAGAATGCGCAAAGGGAGGGAGGAACATGCGCGGAGTACCGGATGGCCGCTGCCGGGCACGACGGTGCGAGGCCATCCGCTTCAAACCATGATTGTACAGCCGAGGATGAACCCTGACCATACCATCATACAGGAGAAGAAAACATGTCACAGCTTGCATTCCTGAGGACGGATCTGAGCGGGGAGGATCTGCAGCTGCTGATCCGGTGGATGTCCAACGAGCATGTCTACCGGTTCCTCAACGAGCACCAGCAGATTGCCGCCCAGCTCAAGCAGATTTACGATGCCCGATTACCTGTGTTCACCCCTCTGTTCAACCGGAACGGCCGGTTTTACATGATCTGCGCCGGAGGCGGACAGGCCATTGGCTTCCTGCGCCTGCAATATGCCGCGGACAACGCCGCCGAGCTGGTCATTGCCATCGGGGAGGAGGCCATGTGGGGGCGCGGATATGGCCGGGCCGCCCTGGCGGAGGCGCTGAGGGTCGCGTTTTTCGAGCTGCGCAGGGAGAAAATCATCGCGCATATCTACCATGAAAACACGCGCTCCCGGCAGATGTTCATGAACCGTGGCTTTGTTCCCTGCCGCACGGACGAGCGGCTGGGCGAATATCAGCTGACCTGCAGCGAATACCTGCGGGCCAGGTGCAGCCCGCAGCCGATGATCGGATAGGACGCAGGATCAAGATGCCGGAGCGCATCGCCAAGCCAACCGTGCCCGCTCCGGGCTGTGTCCGGCATAGGAGGCGGCAGCCCGTAGGTCACCGGGGATATGTGCGGGGCCTCACAGGATGAGCCGGAGCGCCAGCGCGAGCAGCATCAGCCAGATCAGCACCATCGGCAGGGCGTAGAACCAGCGACGGGGCCTGCCGTTGGCCCACATGCCTTCCGCCTGGGAGCGGCACCGCGCCAGCACATCCCGGGGGATGAGCCG
Source organism: Aristaeellaceae bacterium (assembly GCA_051883775.1). Classification (GTDB taxonomy): domain Bacteria; phylum Bacillota; class Clostridia; order Christensenellales; family Aristaeellaceae; genus UBA11524. The sequence continues at coordinate 9,101 of JBJEUJ010000127.1, forward strand.
GATGGTCAGCGCAATCAGCGCGGGCAACAGCAGCACGTCATCCAGGTAGCCCAGCACCGGGATGAAATCCGGCACCAGATCCACCGGCGACAGCGCATAGGCGACGGTGATGCCCGCCAGCACCTTCGCGGCGAGGGGTGTTTCCCTGTCCTTCAGGGCCAGAAAAAGGGCAGGTATATCGGCCTTCAGCCGGGCAGCCCGTTCCTTCAGCGTCATCCGAGCATCTCCCTCCGTTGATTCCTTGATACCACGCCAGGACGATGAAACCCTGCTTGCCATCGCCCTGTGCAGAAAATTCCCGGTCGGCATACCGCCGGCCGGGAATTCCTGCTGTGCTGGGTACAGGCTGCTCCAGCGCGATGACGTATGTCAACACACCCATCGTACTTCGCATCATGGCCATGAACAGGGAAAATGTTCCAATGCAAAGCAGCGCTCCTCCACACAGGATATGCACAGGCGTTGCGCCATGGCGTGGCAGCCTATGGTTCCCCGACATGACCGGAGGCGCGTCAGACCCTGGCCAGCAGGCGATCCTTCCGCAGCGCATAGTACAGGAAGCCGGTCAGGTCCGCCAGCGCCCAGCCGATGGGCACCGACCACCAGATGCCCGTCACCCCCAGGGCGGGAATGGCCGACAGGGCGTAAGCCAGCGCCACCCGGGTCCCCAGGGAGATAACCGTCAGCACCACGCTCATGCCGGGGCGGCCAAGGGCCCGGTACAGCCCGTAGAGCAGGAACAGGCAGCCGATACCGCAGTAGAACGCACCCTCGATGCGCAGATACCGCACGCCCTCCGCGATGATGGCCTCTTCCCCGGCCTCCACGAACAGGCCCATCAGCGGCCGGGCAAACAGGCACACCAGCGCTGATACCGCCACACTGAACGTCACCGACGCGATGACCGCGCCCTTCAAGCCTGAGCGGATGCGTTCCCGCCTCCGTGCGCCGTAATTCTGCGCGATGAAGGTGGAGAAGGCATTGCCGAAGTCCTGCACGGGCATGTAGGCGAAGGCGTCGATCTTGACGGCGGCAGCGAAGGCAGCCATCACCGTCGCGCCGAAGCTGTTGACCAGCCCCTGCACCATCAGGATGCCCAGGTTCATCACGGACTGCTGCACGCAGGTCAGGATGGAGAAGCTGGCTACCTCCCGCACGCAGCCCCGCCGCACCCGGAGGCTCCGCAGGCACTTCACCTGCGGATACCGTGCCCAGGTATAGACCGCAATGCCCGCGCCGGACACGTACTGCGCGATGACCGTGGCCTCCGCCGCGCCGCTCACGCCGCGCCTCAATCCCAGCACAAACCACAGATCCAGCGCGATGTTCAGCGCCGCGGACATGGCCAGGAACAGCAGCGGCGCCAGGGAGTTGCCCACCGCCCGGAGGAAGGAGGCAAAGTAGTTGTACAGGAAGGTGGCGGCGATGCCCAGGAAGATGACGGCCAGATAGTCCCGCATGGGGCCCCAGACCTCCTGCGGCACCCGGAGAAAGACGCGGATCCCATCCAGCGCGGCGAAGGCGATGACACACAGCAGCAGCGTCGCCCCGGCAATCAGCACAAAGGAGGCCCGCAGGCTGTCCCGCAGCCCGGCCTCGTCCTTTTCCCCGCAGCGGATGGCAAACAGCGCGCCGCTGCCCATGCACAGTCCCAGCAGGATAGAGGTCAGGAAGGTCATCAGCGTGAAGGAGGAGCCCACCGCCGCCAGCGCGTTTTTTCCAAGAAAGCGGCCCACAATCAGCGTGTCGGCGATGTTGTAGCACTGCTGCAGAAGGTTCCCCAGCACCATGGGCAGGGCAAACAGCAGCATGGAACGCATTACCGGCCCTCGGGTCAGATCCCTGTCCATAGCCACACTTCCCAATCGTAAGCAATAAGTTTCAATCCGAAAGCATTGTAGCAGGGAACAGGGATAAAGTCAATCGGTTGTTTACATTTTGCACGGGGGAAGGTATAATACCTTCATCAGGGAAGGGGTGTGGATGCGGATGTTCCTGGACGGACTGGACGCGCTGGATCAGCAGATTGTGCAGCTGCTGATCAAAAACGCCCGCATCTCCTATTCGGAGATCGGGCAGCAGGTGGGTATCTCCCGGGTAGCGGTGAAGGCACGGATTCACGCGCTGGAGGAGCGGGGCGTCATTGAGGAATACACCACCATTGTCAATCCCCAGCGGATCGGCGGCGCGGTGTCCTGCTACTTTGAGCTGGAGACCCAGCCGGAGACGCTCATGCAGGTCATCGGCATCCTGGAGGCGAATGCGGCCATCACGCAGCTTTACCGCGTTACCGGGCGGAACAAGCTGCATGTCCATGCGGTGGCGGCCTCTGCCGAGGAGATGGAGCGGCTGATCAGCGAGGTGATCGATCCGCTGCCGGGGGTTGTCAGCTGCAGCTGCAACATGATCCTCTCCCGGATCAAGGACATCAAGGGCCTGCGGCTGTGATGGCCTGTACAGCGTATACAGCAAAGGAGACGGCGTGCGATGGAGCGTCGTCTCCTTTGCTGTATACGGGCAGGTCTGCCGCAAAAAAGCGCAGAAGCCGGGCCCTTCGGCCCATATGCTCCTGCGCGGGGTGGGGGGAGTCAGTTCAGCTCTTCTTGCGATTCTTGGCGATGACGGCGGCAACTGCGACCACCACGACCACTACAACCACGACGACAACAGCAGTAGTCATGCTTCTTTCCTCCTTCTTGCAGCGTTCCGGCGGGGAGGCTCTCGCTACCCAACGCTGTCATCATAGCAGAGGATGATGTGCGTCCTGTTGCATTTGCGTTTGTGTTTCATGAATTGCGGCTTTTCGGCAAAAAAGGGGCTGCCCCGCCGGAATCCGGCAGAGCAGCCCGGGTGCAAGGCTGATGGGCGCTTACCTGGTGATGATGGTCCAGGTGCTGTCGCAGCCATGGGATACGGGATCCGCCGGCGTGACGGTGCCCATGTGGGCCACGTACTCGCCCAGCTGGGTGGGAACCGGCGCGCGGTCGGCGCCCAGGTTGGTGTTGGCCGTCCAGCAGCAGTCCGCCTCGGACAGGCCCGTCACCTCGTAGAAGCCGTAGCCGCCGGAGAGCCGGTAGCTGTTCAGCGTCACGCGGATGGTGCCTTCCACGTCCAAAAGGTTCACGCCGCCGATGGTGGCGGAGGTCACGCGCTCGCCCTGGGGCTTGGTCAGGTCAAAGGTGTAGTCCACGCCGTAGAAGGTATCCACGCCGTAGATGGACACGTCCTTGCCCAGGGTGGGGTTGCCGTTTTCGTCAATGGCCAGCATGTCGGCCACGGCGCTCATCCAGCCGTAGAGCTGCTGGGGCGTCATGTCCACGGCGCACAGGAGGTTGTTGGAGTAGCGGTAGAGCTTGCTCAGCTCCAGGGTGGAGATGGTATCGCCGTCCTGGGGCACGAAGGACAGGGTACGGTCGCTGTTGGTGCCGAACACCGCGGAGCCGATGGACACTGTCGCGCCCTCAATGCCCTGATCCTCGTAGCTCTGCCAGGAGCACCAGATCTGTCCCTTGTGGACAAAGTCCAGCAGCGCGGTCTGGCTGAGCACCAGGTCGGTGTTGGTCTTGCCCTGGGCCTGCTCGGTCAGGGCGGTCCAGCCGTTGTCAAAGGCGCCCAGCGGTGCGGAGGCCCAGGCGTAGGTCTCGTCGTACCAGGGCTGCAGGGCTTCGGTCAGGGCCTCGTCGGGCTGATAGTACTGGAGGGGCAGCATGGTGGCATCCACCGTGTAGCCGGCGTACTGGCCGTTTTCGTCAAAGGTGACGCTGAACACGGTCTTGGTCACGCCCGTGCCGCCGCCGTTGACCATGTACAGATCCTTGCCGTCCGCGTCCTGCACAAGCTCCACGTTGGCGGTGTGGTCATGGCCGTAGATGAACAGATCCACGTTGTGGGAGGCCTTCGCAGCCGCCACGGCCTGGGACTCCAGCAGGAAGCCCTCGGATTCGATGCCGTCGTCGGTGCCCTTGCCGGAGTGGGCGGACACGATGATGATGTCGGCCAGGTCATTGTCCCGGATGTAGGAGGCCCACTTGTTTACCTCCTCCGCCAGGATGCCGTCAGGGTTGTCCAGGCTGGAGAACTGCAGGTTGGGGTAGTTGGTGGCCAGATCCCAGGTGTGGTTGGCGGCGTTGCTCAGGCCGATGACCGCCACGCGCACGGCCTTGCCCTCGCCAAAGTCGATGGTCTTGACGGTGTAGGGATCGTAGTAGCTTTCGCCGCTGCCGATGGCCTCGCCGCGGAAGTTCACGCCGTCCTCAATAGCGACGATGTTGCCGCTGAGCACCTTGATGCCGCTTTCGTCAGCCAGGCGGGTCTGGGTGTCGCGCTTGTCGGGGGTGAAGTTGAACTCATGGTTGCCCATGACCCACACGTCGTAGCCGATGGCCTTCATGGCGGTGAGCATGGGATTCTCCGCGTCCGCCTTGTAGTTGATGGCGTACTGGGCGGTCAGGGTGCCCTGGATGGTGTCGCCGTTGTCGATGACCACCACGTTGCCGCCGAAGGCGTCACGCTCAGCGGCTACCACGGAGGCCACCCGCTCCATGTTGGTGGTGTCCTCCTTCTGGGTGGAAACGTTGTCCAGCGTGGCGCGGCCATGCATGTCCGTGGTGGACAGCACGGCGAACTGATGGGTATCCAGGTTCACCAGCTTCCAGGTGGAGGTGATGTCCGGGCTGATTTCGCCCTGCTGCCGGATGTACTCCGCCAGCAGGTTGCGGGCTTGGCCCAGATCCTCGCCCTGCACCATGTCATACTGGGTGGAGTAGATGATGCGGTCGGGATCGTTGGGGGTGAAGGAGCAGCCGTGGGCGTTGAGGTACTTGATATAGTCGCCGCCGCCGTTGTAGCGGTAGTTGTTCACCACCACGGTGAAGGTGTCGTCATCCTGCACCTCTTCGCCGTTGTAGGTCATGGAGGCGATGCGGCTGCCGGAGGCGGCGCTCAGGTCGATGTCGTAGCTGAAGCCGTCGCCGTAGATCACGTCGTAGTAGGTCAGGCCGCCGTTGACGACCAGCTCGCCGTTCTCGTCATAGCCCAGCTTGGAGGCGGAGTACTCCAGCCAGGTGCGAACCTCCTTGCCGCTCATGGTGATCTGGTAGAACCAGTTCTCATACCGGTACAGGCGGAACATGTCGCCCAGGACAATGTCGCCCGCGGGAATCAGGTTCTCCGCGTCGCCGCTGGTCAGGGGAGCGGTGATGGACAGCTGGGCGGGGGTGTCGTCGGAGGGATCGTCGGGGGTGTTCAGGCCGGTAGCATCATAGGCGCCCCAGATCTGCACCCGGTTGACCAGATCCACGAAGGCGGAGGGGGCGGTGCCCAGGCCGGAGGCGGTGAAATCGCCCGTGGCCTTGCCGATGGGCTGGAGCATGTAGTCGTTCCAGGCCGTCTGCTCGTAGGG
>JBJEUJ010000128.1:0-2699 GCA_051883775.1 Aristaeellaceae bacterium
CTGCCGGTACTGGCGCACCATCAGCCAGTTGTCATATTCCTCCAGGTCGATGGCTTCACCCTCGTGCAGGGGACGCTCCCGGAAAATCGCGCCCTGCACCATGATGTCCGTGTCCCCGTTGACGGTCACGCGGAACTTGCTTCTCTCCCGGGTCACGGCGGTGATCACGTCCATGAGGGCATTTCCTCCTTCAGCGCCCAATGGAGAATATCCCGGTTCACAAGGCCCAGCCGGCCCTGGCGGCACTCGCTGGCCCCGCCGTTGAGGAAGATTACCTGCCGTCCCGTGTGCTCCTCCACAAAGGCTCCGTCCACGCAGCCGTAGGCAAAGCCCTGATGCCCCAGCAGCCGGTGGGGGGACAGCTCCGGATCATCCAGCAGCACAAGCCCCAGGCCATAGCGCCGGGTGGGATGGGCAGCCGGGCCCGAATAGCCATGGAGGGTGGTCATCTCCCGGAGGGAGGTGGGGTGCAGCAGGGTCGTGCCGTCCACTGTGCCCTGGCCCGCGATCAGCCCCAGCAGCCGGGACAGGCTGGGCGCGTCGGTGTACAGGGCCCCCGCCGTATGCCCGAAGTGCCGCAGGGGATCCGGCTCTGAAAGGGGACGGCGGCCCAGGGGCGTGATGGTCACGTCCGTTCCCGCGCGGTAGGGCAGAACCCGGCTGATGGGCATGATCTGATGCTCCTCCAGGGTGGACGCGTCCAGCTCCGCCCGCATGGAAAGGGGCCTGAACAGCCGCTCCCGGAACAGCGCGGCGATGCTCTGCCCGCTGACGGCCTCCAGCACGCAGCCCATCAGCCCAAAGCCGAAATTGCAGTAGGCGAAGCTCTCCCCGGGTCTGCTGCCCTGCACGCCGGGCGCATGAAGCACGGCCTGCCAGGTATCTCCCTTGTCCAGGGCGGAGGCGTAGGCAGGCGTGTCCCGCAGGCCTGAGCGGTGGGACAGCAGCAGCCGTGGGGTTACGCCCGCCAGCAGGGGTTCGTCCCTTCCGCCGGGCAGCAGGGGCGCAATGGGCGTGTCGAGGGTCATGACCCCGTCCTCGCAGAGCATGAGCGTCACCAGCGCCGTGGCCATCTTGGTGATGGAGGCCACCCGGTACAGGGTGGCGTCGGTGGCTGTGTGCGGGGGGATCAGCGTGGATGTGTGGATGACGGACTGCCGCTCGCCATCCCGCAAAAGCAGCGTCGCACCGAAGACATGGTGCCGGGCCAGCAGCTTCTCATAGGCGGCAAGGCCTGTCACAGGGTGGCCGGATACGGTGTGGCTCATCTGCCCCCTGGGGGAAGGGGACAATACCGGCAGCGCGGCGCGGTAGAGCAGATTCTTCAAGGGTGTGGTGGGCATATCATACCTCCGTTGCGGCAGGTTGTATCAGACGGTACAGGAAAAAGCTGGCGAGCAGCAGGCACAGGGGCGGGAACAGGGACAGGGCAGAGCTTCCGGCTCCCGGCAGCAGCATGCACACCACCGGCCCCAGCGCCAGAAGCAGCACGACGATGGCTGCGGCCAGCACAGCCCGGCCACGGTGCAGCCGGATGGCGCGCAGGGCCAGAATGACGAATGCCCCCACGCACAGGCCCAGGCTCAGCAGCTGGCTGACCCGCAGGCTGCCCAGCATCAGGCTGTCCTCCCGGAAGCCCTCAATGACGTAGCGTCCCGCGCCGTAGAGCGTCATGTACCACAGGAACGCATCGCCCGAGCGGCGCATGCGGCGGCGGGTGAGCATCAGGGTCAGGAAGATCGCCAGATCCCACACGGATTCGTAGAAGAAGGTGGCCATGTGCCAGGTGCCGCCCGTGGCGGAGGGAATCAGCACGCCGATGGGGAAGAAATGCCAGGCCGGGTTGGTGATGGGCGCGCCATAGGCCTCCATGTTGAAGTAATTGCCCCAGCGGCCGATGGCCTGGGCCAGGGGCAGGGCGGGGGCAACCATGTCCATGATCTTCGTCAGGGGCAGATGATGATGGCGGCAGAACAGCACCCCCGCCAGGAAGCCCCCGATGATGCCGCCGTAGATGGCCAGGCCTCCCTGCCAGATTTTCAGGATGCTGACGGGATCGCTGCTGAACACGTCCCAGGCGAAGGCAACGTAGTACAGCCGCGCACCGACAATGCCGAAGGGGATCGCCCACAGCGCCAGATCCACCGTGGTGTCCCTGGGGAGGCCAAGACGCTTCTCCTCCCGGCTGGCGACGAGCAGCGCGGCGCAGATTCCCGCGACGATCAGCACGCTGTACCAGGGCAGCGTACCGGCAATGTAACGGCTCTCGGGCGTGGCAGGCATGGAAACACCTCCTGGAATTGGCTTCAATTATAGAGTTTTCCCGCATGGGTGTCAAGCATGCGTCCTCCCGCGCGGAAAAAGCCCTTGCGCCGGAGGGCAAGATGCATTATAATGACTGGTGGAAATAAGCGTTGAACAGGCGGGGCTGCTCCGCCTGCGCCGTAAGGAGGCACATCCATGGGAAAAGTTGTTATCTTTGACCATCCCCTGATCCAGCACAAGCTGTCCATCATGCGCAGCAAGGATACCGGCACCAAGGAGTTCCGCGAGCTGCTCAACGAGATCGCCATGCTGATGGTGTACGAGGTGACCCGCGACCTGCCCACCGAGGAGGTGGAGATCGAGACCCCCATCTGCAAGTGCACGGCCCGTCAGCTGGCCGGCAAGAAGCTGGGCATCGTGCCGATCCTGCGCGC
>JBJEUJ010000129.1:0-2646 GCA_051883775.1 Aristaeellaceae bacterium
ATATTCTCGGGCATAGCAATATCAACACGACGCGCATCTATACCAGGCTAAGCGGTGATGAGCATCGCCGTCAGATGGATGCGCTGAAGCTCACACGATGAGCCGGTGACAAGCCCATATTCCACCGGCTGGCAGCGTGTTTGCCATGCCCGGAAAGGAATAAAAATGCGCCTTTTGCCAGATAAAAATGAAAAAGGCGCATTGCTTGGTATGCAGCATGAGCTTAAATTGGCTGCTCCGCACGGAAGAAACATTCCGTTGATACGTCAATCAATCGGAAAACGTATAAAACAACGCTTCCCAACCCTTTGTATTATACACAGGTCATGGTTCTTTTGCAACAGTTTAGGAAAATTTGTGCATTTTCAAGGCGTCCGGCAGCCTTCCAGCACGGAATGTTTCTTCCGTTGCAAGGGAGGGAGGTAACCCTGTGGCGCTGGAGCTGTATCCCCATCAGGCGCAGGCCAGTCAGGCTGTGGAACGGATGCTGGCGGACAGGGGACGTGCTGCGGTGATCCTCCCCACCGGTACAGGAAAGAGCTATATAGCCTTTCGTGTTGTGGAGCGGCACCCTGAGGCTACCTTCCTCTGGCTGGCCCCCTCGGAGTATATCTTCCGCACGCAGACGGAGAGCCTTCACCGCACCAATCCGGAGCTGTCGCTGGAAAATGTGACCTTCTGCACCTATGCCAGCCTGATTTATAAAACCCCGGAGGAGCTGGCAGCGCTCGCCCGCGACTATATCATTCTGGATGAATTTCACCGCTGCGGCAGCGAGCATTGGGGCGCTGCGGTGCAGCTGCTGCTGGACAGCCCAAAGCGATCAAAACTCCTGGGCCTGTCCGCAACCCACATCCGTTACCTCGACCACCAGCGCAACATGGCCGAGGAGCTGCTCGACAACTGCATCGCCGCCGAAATGACCCTGGGGGAAGCCATCGTCCGGGGTATTTTGCCTGCGCCGAAATATGTCACAACGGTCTACCAGTATCAGAAGAGTCTGACGCGGTATGAGAAGCGGGTGGCTTCGCAGCGCAATCGCCGCTGCCGGGAGGGAAGCGAGCGCTATTTGCAGGCCCTGCGCCGCGCCCTTGAGCAGGCGGAGGGCCTGGATGCGGTATTTGCCAGGCACATGGCTGACAAAAGCGGCCGCTACATTGTGTTCTGCGCAGGCGTGGAGCATATGCAGGATATGCTGTCGCATGCCGGGGAGTGGTTTCATGCGGTGGATCCGCAGCCGCACTGCTACCAGGTGTATGCGGAAAACGCGGAGGCTTCCGAGGCATACAACGCCTTCCGTCAGGATGAGAGCGACCACCTGAAGCTGCTGTTCTGCGTGAACATGCTCAACGAGGGTGTGCATGTGGAGGGCATCTCCGGTGTAATCCTGTTCCGCCCCACGGTGTCTCCCATCATCTACAAGCAGCAGATCGGCCGCGCGCTGACGGCGGGCGGAAACAAAGCTCCCTTGATTCTGGACGTGGTGAACAATGTGGAGGGGCTGTACAGCATCGACTCCATCGGGCAGGAAATGCTGGACGCAGCGTTCCGGCTGCGTTCGGAGGGTCAGGAAGGGCTGATCGTCCGGGAAGGCTTCCAGGTCATCGACCAGGTGAAGGACTGCCGGGAGCTGTTTGAGCAGCTGGAGGGCAGCCTGCACATTGAGTGGGAGGAATACTACCAGGCTGCTGTCCGGTACCGGGAGGAGCACGGGAATCTGCTGATTCCTCAGCGGTATGTGACCGAGGACGGCCAGTGCCTGGGCCGGTGGCTGGTCACCCAGCGGCGGCTTCACCAAAGCGGCAGCGGGTCGCTGACGGGGGAGCAGGCGCTTCGGCTGGAAGCGCTGGGCATGGTGTGGGACGATCTGCGGCAATTCACCTGGGAGAGCTGCTTTGCCCATGCGCAGGCGTACTATCAGACCCACGGCGATCTGCAGGCGCCCCAGGACTATGTGACGGAGGACGGGTGCCGTCTGGGGCAGTGGCTGTCCAATTTGCGGACACGCTACCGGGAGCTGCGGGACGAGGACAAAACCGGCACAACCCTGGAACAGATTCAGCGGCTGGAGGCCATCGGGATGACGTGGAACACCCATGAAACCCGTTGGGACATGTACTTTGCCGCAGCGGAGCGCTACTACCGGGAGCATGGCCACTTGCTGGTGCCCCGGAGCTACCAGACCCAGGACGGGCTAAAGCTTGGCGTGTGGATTGCCAACCAGCGCAGCAAGCGGAAGCAGATGCTCCGGGGCCGTCTGACGGACGAGCAGACGGAGCGCCTGAACCGGATCGGCATGGTATGGGACAGCGCGCTGGATGAGCAATGGATGCGCTACTATGCCGCAGCCAAGACCTACTTTGAGCAAAACGGCAACCTGCGCGTCAGCAAGCGCTACGAGACGGCTGATGGACTCAAGCTGGGTGTGTGGGTGGTCAATCAGCGGCAGCAATACCAGCAGGGCAAGCAGCGGAAGGATCGGCTGAATGCGGATCGCGTCAGGCTGCTGAACGAGATCGGCATGCAGTGGAAGACCAATTAGCCGCCAGCGATATATCAATAATATGGAAGAAAGGATCAGTCATATGAAAATCGCAGTAGCAGGAACAGGATATGTGGGCCTGTCCATCGCGGTGCTGCTGGCGC
>JBJEUJ010000130.1:0-2644 GCA_051883775.1 Aristaeellaceae bacterium
GTCATGGAGCCGCCGGAGTGCATCACGTCGCCCTCCAGCGTCACCAGGCGGAAGGCATGGTTGCCCGCCCGCATGATGGGAATACCCACGTCCAGGTTGTCCGCGATGACCGTGCGGCCCAGCAGGTTTTCCACGATGCCGCGATACTCCGGCGCGCAGTCGATCAGGTCGGAGGCAACGCCCCGGCACCCGGGCATGGACAGCACCTGCCGCTCCCGGTCGCTGAGCAGCTTGCTGCGCACGGTGGTCATGGGCAGGAAGGTGGCCCGGCCCAGACGGTTGCTGCGCAGGTACTGGATCAGCTCCTTGGCGGTATGCTCGTCGTCGGTGACGATGTTCTGCTGCGCTGCGCCCAGGGCCATGTCGATGGCGGTTTCATACTCCCGGGGCACGGAAATCAGCCGGGCCAGCACGCCCCGCATGCTCTTCATGCCCCGGTCCCGGGCGTACTGCACCGCCTTGCGAACGGCGTTGTTGTAGCCCTCCATGTCCCGGGTCATTTCGATGAGCAGCTTCTGCCGGCTCTGGGCGGCCTGCAGCTCGGCGGAAAGGGCTTCGGCCTCGGTGCGGACGGCCATCAGCGCGGCGTCCTGCCGGTTCAGTTCCTCCGTCTTGTCCCGGTACTGCCCGGACAGCTCGGCCTGCCGCCGCTGCTCCTGTGCCAGATTTTCGGCGGCCTCCCGGACGGCTTCTTCCAGCCGGGACGCCGTCTCCTGCATTTTCTCCCCGGAGGCGGACAGATCCGCCAGCCGTTCCTCCATCTGCCCGCGCATGGTTTTCAGACGGGTCTGATCGTTGCGCACGGCGGAGAGGCGGTTCATGGCGTTCATGATGGCGGCCTTGTGGGCTTCGAGGGCCTCGTCCGCCTCGGTCTCCCGGGCGGAGGCTTCCTCCGCGTCCCGGCGGGCCTGGTTCAGGGCCTGCTGGGCTGCGTCCAGCAATTCCTCCTGGGAATCCCGTTCGCTCTGCGCCCGCTCAAACAGCGCGTCCAGCTCCTCCAGGCGGCGGGCGGCTTCCTGCTGCTCCTCCTGAATGCGGGCGCGGTTTTCCTGCCGGGCGTCCCGGCGGCTTTGCAGGGCGGAGAGGGTGTTGGCAGCCTCGTGGACGGCCTCGGCGCAGGCCATCAGGCCGTTGCGCGCGCCGGTGATCTTTTCCTCCAGCTGGGCGATGTCCGCCTGCTGGTCGTCCCGCTGCTGGGTTTTGTCCTGCAGGGCGGCCTGGGTAGCGTCCAGCACGGCGCGGAGGTTCATCAGCTCCGTATCCAGCTCGGCCAGGCGCTCCTTGGCCTTGTCGGAGCGGACAAGGAACAGGTTCAGATCCAGCACCTTCAGCTCCGCGGACAGCTCGATATAAACCCGGGCGTTCTTGGCCTGCTCCTCCAGGGGGCGCAGCTGCCGGGTGAGTTCCTCCAGAATATCGTCAATGCGGGCGGCGTTTTCCAGCGTCCGCTCCAGCTTCTTGTCGGCTTCTTCCTTCCGGGCCTTGAACTTGACAATGCCGGCGGCTTCCTCAAAGACCTGGCGGCGATCCTCGCTGCGGCGGGAAAGAATCTCGTCGATGCGGCCCTGGCCGATGATGGAGTAGCCCTCCTTGCCGATGCCGGTATCGCGGAACAGGTCGATGATGTCCTTGAGGCGGCAGGCGGCGCGGTTGAGGTAGTATTCGCTCTCGCCGTTGCGGTAAACCCGGCGGGTGACCATGATCTCCGCAAAATCCATGGGCAGGGAACGATCCTCGTTGTCGAACACGAGGCTGACCTCGCAGTAGGACAGGGGCTTGCGCTTCTGGGTGCCGTTGAAGATCACGTCGGACATGCTGGAGCCGCGCAGAGTCTTGGCGGATTGCTCGCCCAGCACCCAGCGCACCGCGTCGCCGATGTTGCTCTTGCCCGACCCGTTGGGCCCGACAATGCCCGTGATCCCCTCGCCAAAGACGATCTCCGTCCGCTGCGCAAAGGACTTGAAGCCGTACAGTTCCAGTTTCTTGAGCCGCATGGGGTTCCCCCTTCAGTATGGGCTGCGCTCACGCAGCCGTACTGCTCATTATATCATAGGAAGAAAAATTAGTCCAGCAGGAAGGGGACGGGCAGGGGGCGCTGCCCCCTGCACCCCTGCCAGAGGGCTGCATAGCCCTCTGGACTCCCAGGGGTTTCACCCCTTTTCGCGCGATTGGGTTGCGCGCCTCCGGTCGCAGTTGAGCGCGCGTGGGGGTGTCGTGCAGTTGCGCGTGGCACGGCGCGCGGAGGGCGCGCCGCGCTTGCGGGGGTCACGGTGCGGGGTCTTCGACCCTTTTCATTGGGCGCACCGCGACGCGGTCGTGGAGGTTCCCCAGGGGGGCGCCTGCCCCCCTGGATCCCCAATCCGGGGCTGCCTGCCCCGAACCCCGGGTATGTGCCCGCTGTCTGTCTTCGTACCCGCTGCATGGCCGGAGGAGCCGGAGTAGCCTCCGTCGGCCTCCGCAGGAGGTCGCCGCCTCTCACCCCCATGACGGAGGATGCAAGCATGGGCGAAGCGGGGCGACCGTAGGGGAGCCCCGCCCGAGCTCGCGCAACCAAGCTCCCTTCCCCGGAGGGGAAGGTGTCACGGCAGTTGCCGTGACGGATAGGGGGAGCCTCCATGCTCCGCGTCGCGCCTCGCCCGTTGCG
>JBJEUJ010000131.1:0-14085 GCA_051883775.1 Aristaeellaceae bacterium
AGCGTCTGACGCCCTACAGCAACAATTATACCGAATGGGTGCAGTATCAGACCTATGACGTGACGGCGCTGCTGGCCAAAAGCAACAGCCTGGATGTGACGCTGGGCAACGGCTGGTACAAGGGCCGCTTCGGCTTCACCTCCCAGCCTGAGGGCCGCGGCTATTACGGCGATGAATGGAAGCTGATTGCGGAGCTGCGTGTCCGCTTTGCCGACGGCACGGAGCAGGTGCTTGGCACCGATGACACCTGGACGGTCACCCGCAGCAGGATCACCTTTTCCAATATCTATGACGGTGAGCACCGGGACGATACACTGCCCGGGTTGCCGGAGGAAAGGGCTGCGCTGCTGGACGCATCCATCCCCCTGTGCGACCGCATGAGCATCCCTGTCCGGGTGCAGGAGGAACGGGAACCGGTCGAACTGCTGCACACCCCCGCCGGTGAATGGGTGTGGGATATTGGGCAGAACATGACCGGCATTTTCCGCCTGCGCGTCCACGAGCCCAGGGGTACGAGGATCCATGTGCAGGTGGGCGAGGTGCTGCAGCAGGGCTGCTTCTACCGCGACAACCTGCGCAGCGCCAGGGCTGAGTACATCTACATTTCCGACGGGGAGGCGCATGTGCTGGAGCCCCGGTTCACCTTCTACGGCTTCCGCTATGTGAAGGTCGAGGGCGTCGCCGCGCCGAAGAAGGACGACCTCACCGCGCTGGTCCTTTATTCCGACGTGACGCCCGCCGGGCGCCTGGAAACCGGCGCGCCCAAGATCAATCAGCTGATCAGCAACATTATGTGGGGGCAGAAGGGCAACTTTGTGGATGTGCCCACGGACTGTCCCCAGCGCGACGAGCGCATGGGCTGGACGGCGGACACGCAGGTGTTTGTGCCCACGGCCTGCTACTTCACCGATTCCGCCGCCTTCTATCGCAAGTACCTCTACGATCTGCGCACCGAGCAGCGCATGCACGGCGGCATGGTGCCGGATGTCATCCCCTCCGCGGGCAACGCGGGCCAGGGCTGCAGCGTCTGGGGCGACGCCGCCACCATCATCCCCTGGGATCTGTATCTGTTCTATGGCGACAGGAGCATCCTGGCGGAATCCTTTGACAGCATGAAGGCCTGGGTGGACTACATCCGGCGCGAGGACGGCGAGGATCACGGCTGGGCGCGTCACTACCACTACGGCGACTGGCTGGCGCTGGATCATCCCTCCGGCGGCGTCGATCAGGTGAAGGGCGGCACAGAGGACGCTTTCGTGGCCTACGTCTACTACCTCTACAGCGCCCGCCTGGTGGCCAGGGCGGCGGAAATTCTGGGCAAAGCAGAGAATGAACGGCACTATACCGAGCTGGCTGACAGGATCCACCGCTACATCCTGGATGAGTACTACACGCCCAACGGCCGCTGCGCCATCACCACGCAGACCGGCTATGTGCTGACGCTGTACTATCACCTGAACGAGGATCGGCCCCGCGCGCTGAAATCCCTGATCGAGCTGATCCGCGCCAAGGGCAACAAGTTTGTGACTGGCTTTGTGGGCACGCCCCTGATCCAGCGCGTGCTGAGCGGCGAGGGCGAGAACGACCTGGCCTATCATATCCTGTTCAACGAGGAATACCCCGGCTGGCTGTACGAGGTCAACATGGGCGCCACCACCATCTGGGAGCGCTGGAACAGCATGGAGCCCGACGGCAGCGTGTCCTCCACGGGCATGAACAGCTTCAACCACTATGCGCTGGGCTCCGTGGGCGAATGGATGTGGCGGTATGTGGCGGGCATCAACCCTGACGAGCAGCGTCCGGGCTTCCGGCATGTTCTGCTGCAGCCCGTGCCGTATGCCAGGCTGGGCAACGTCCGGGCGGATTACGCCTCTCCTGCCGGTACGTATCATGTGGCCTGGCAGGTCGTGGATGCCAGCCATGTGTCCCTGGAGGTGACCGTTCCCTTCAACTGCGAGGCCACCCTGCGTCTGCCCTGGGCCAGGGATCAGGAGAAAACGAGCCTGACCGCAGGAACCTACCGCTTCGAGCTGGAAACCAGGGCATCCCTGTACAGGGTTCATTCCACCGGGGAGCTGCTGGGCGATCTGCTGGATAACCCGGCCACCAGGGCTGTCCTGACGGCAAACGTTCAGCTGATCGATCAGGCGCCGTCGGCCATGCGGACCGCGCCGCTGCGGGCTGCGCTGAGCCGGAAGCCCAACGCCGAAGCGCTGATCGGGAAGCTGGACAGGCTGCTGGCGGAGGTCGTGGACTGATCGCATACGGTTCCCGCACAGGCAACAGACAAACAGAGGCCGGATCGGGCTTTCATGGCACCGATCCGGCCTTGTGTTTACTTCCTGATCTTCTGCAGCGCGTCATTCAGGCTGCGCACCAGCTCCTCCGTCACATTGCCCGCCTGCCGGATGAGCTTCTCGAAGGGAATGCCCGCCATCATGCTCTGCAGCTTGGCGTTGTTGCCCGCGCTCTGGGCCACCTCGCCGCGGGAGGCACGCATTTTGCTCATCATGGCCTCCATCAGCGGCCCGGCCTCCGGATGGGCGCGCAATTCGCCCATGGTATCGCGGATGGAGAAGCAGGCGGGATCATAGTCCTTCCTGTCAAACCAGTTGACAACCTCCTGCCTGCGGAACATATAGGCCCGGTTGGGCTCGGCAACATGCCTGATCCGGATGGCGTCGCGCTGATCGCCTGCAACCGCCGTGATCTCATGCTCGCCGGAGATGGCGACCCTGAAGGCAAACACCCGGGAGCCGGTCTGCTCCGCAACCTTCCCACCGTCCACGTACAGGGCGACGGTATCGCAGTTGGAATAGACCCTGATCTCCGTTTCGCGCTCTGCCCGGTCAGCATACCGCCTGCCGCACACATGGACGAAGGGCTCCTTCGACCAGGCCGCCTTGTAGAGGTAGAAGGCATCCTTGCGCAGCTTGCGGTCCATGGTGACCAGGCCCTTCTGGTTGACGCCCTTTTTGCCGCCCTCGTCCCGGCCGTCGGCAGCGAAGTCGAACATGTTCCACACATGGGTCGCCCACAGATAAGGGCGCGCGTCGATGCAGCGCAGGATGTGCTCATGGTACAGGCACTGGTATTCCTCCGTATAGTCGCCGCGCTCGGGCTGAACGGCATGGAAGGCCGTGTTGGCGTCGGCGCCGTACTCGGAGAAGCCCATCACGCGATCCGGATGCTCCCTGCGGTAGCGGTCGAAGAATTCTTCATTCTGGGTCAATTCGCCCAGATACCAGCCGAAATACAGGTTGTAGCTGGCGATGTCGGCAATCTCAATGAGCGGGCTGTCGGTCTCCAGCATGAAGGCATGGGCCATGGTGGTGGGCCGGGTCGCGTCCAGGCTGCGGCACAGGGCCTGCAGCTGGCGATGGTTCTCCAGCAGATCATCGTCCACCGCGCTGGCGGCGGTAATCTCATTGGACAGCCCCCAGCACACGATGGAGGGATGATTGCAGCACTGGGTGATGAGCTCCCGCATCTGCGACAGGGTGTTTTCCCGGCCATCGGGCATGTGCATGGTGATGTAGGGGATCTCGGCCCACACGATCAGACCGTTTTCGTCGCACAGATCGTAGAAGGCCTGGGCATGCTGATAGTGCGCCAGACGCACGGTGTTCGCGCCAATCTCGCGGATCAGCGCCATGTCCTCCCGGTGATGCGCCATCGTCAGCGCATTGCCCACGTCGGCTCTGTCCTGATGCCGGCTGACGCCCCGCAGCGGATAGGGCCGTCCGTTGAGGAAGAAGCCCTTCTCCGGATCCATGCGGAAGGAGCGCACGCCGAAGCGGGCTGCAACCTCATCCCCCGAGGGAAGCGTGGCCCTGGCGATATAGAGGTACGGGTCATCCAGGCCGTCCCACAGATGGGGATCGGTGATGGTGAACACGGCGCAGGCATGACCGGCTTCGGACGGCACGGTTCGGCTCTGGCCGTTCACGGTCATGGTCACCGGGCTAACGGTGTTCTGCCAGGTTTCCACCGTGACCCTGGCCACGCCGTCCTGAAGGACGGGCGTCACCCGGATGCCAGGCGTGCCCCAGGGCTCCAGGGCGAAATGCTCCGCCGGGACGACGATCAGGCTCACATCCCGGTACAGGCCGCCGTAGAAGGTGAAATCGGCCTTCTGGGGATAGACCCGGTCGCTGCGGCTGTTGTCCACCGCCACATGCAGATCATTCTGCGGCCGCAGGTGATCGGTGATGTCGACGCGGAAGGTGGAGTAGCCGCCCTCATGATGGCACAGGGCCGCGCCGTTCAGCGTTACATCCGCGGTCATGGCCGCTCCGTCAAAGGACAGATAGACCCGTTCGCCCCCGGCATGCCCGGGCATGGCAAAGGTTTTGGTGTAGGCAGCCGTGCCGCGCCAGTAGTCGTTGCCGCCGTCCTGGCCGTCAAGGGCATTCCAGGTGTGCGGAAGCGTCACGGCTGCAGGCGCTTCACCGGGCTTGGCAAAGAACCAGCCCTCGTTGAAGGAGATTGTTTTCCGCATGATGCTCTTCGCTCCTTGTTCTTCTTCGCTGCTGCGCAGGCCGGGAGGCGCTCACAGGCCGGTCGCCAGAATCGCCATGCTCTCCCGCCCGGGCAGCCTGACCGTCACATGACCGCTGGCACGCTCCGCGAACACCTCGCGGGTCATGTTCCACACGTCGATGATCTCCACCCTGTACTGCCTGCCCTCGGGCAAGTCAAGGGGCTTTTCGGCGTGGCACTGCCGGTCGAAGAAGATCAGCAGACAATCATCGCCGCACCTTGCCTGCCAGGTGTGCTCGCCGTTCAGGTGCGCCCAGCGATCCTGCTCCTTCATGCGCAGAATGCTGCCGCCAAAGACCCGGGAAAATCGTCCGTGGCTGCGTTCACCCGTGCTGCCAGCTCCGCCGCCGGCATCATGGCCATGGCGGAAAATCCCCTGGGCCACGGAGACAGCGGGCCGGGCAGGCCCTCGACAATCCCGCGCAGGAACGCGATGCGGGCAGGGCTCTCCCCCTTCAGCCTGCCGCCCCGGGCCCACCACAGCACATCGTCATCCGCCAGGAAGGTCTCGCCATGGGTGCAGTAGCCGCCGGAGGCGATGACCCGCCAAAAGCGGTGCGTCATCTCCCGGCCGGAGATGCTGCCCCAGTCATGCATCAGGTTGCCCTCGTAGGCGCACTCGTCAATCATCACGGGCTTCCCGTATTCCTTCAGCCAGCGCGGAATCTCAGTGAGCGCCTTGGTCTGAATGCTGGCATGGGTCACGCTGGGTCGTGTCGCATCCCACAGGCACATGCAGTTGTGGCAGGACAGCAGGTGGTGGTATCATCACGACAAGCAGATCACGGATGCGATGGGCCTGCCGGAGGTCCGCTTTCACGACGCACGGCACACCTATGCGACCCTTGCCATGCAGAATCACGTGGATCCCAAGACACTGTCCACCGCGCCGGGACATGCCACCGTGGCGTTCACGATGGATGTTGATGCGCACACCTCTGACGAGATGCAGCAGGATATGGCCTCGAAAATGGTAAATTTCACCAGTTCGATGTGAGGTAGCGGGAAAACTGTGGGTAGCGTCCGGGAACCCATTGTGGGTAAAACTGTGGGTAAAAACGGGCATAAAAAAACGGAAACCCTTGCGCTGCAAAGGTTTCCGTGCGTCGAAGTGGCGGGATTCGAACCCGCGGCCTTTTGGTCCCGAACCAAACGCGCTACCAAACTGCGCTACACCTCGTCGCTGGAGCCAATAAGGGGGCTCGAACCCCTGACCTGCTGATTACGAATCAGCCGCTCTGCCAGCTGAGCTATATTGGCAAATCCAGCACGGATGATTATAGCATAAGGCCGCCCGTTTGTCCAGTGTTTCCGGGAACTTTTTTCGCGTGGGCTGTCCGCAGGGGACGCTCAGCGGCGGCGGTCCAGCTCCGTCCATACCTCCGCGGGCGTTATCCCCTGCTGGAACAAAAGCACCAGCAGATGGTACATCAGGTCGGCCGCCTCATAGGTGACCTCCTCCCTGCTGCCCTTCACCGCCGCGATGATCGTCTCGCTGGCTTCCTCGCCCACCTTCTTGCAGATCTTCTCCACGCCCTTGTCCAGCAGATAGTTGGTGTAGCTGCCCTCCCGGGGGTTGGCCTTGCGGTCGGCAATCACGTCGTACACCTGCTGGAGGATGGCGGCGGTGGCGGGCGCGTCCTCGTCGGTCACCACCTCGTTGAAGAAGCAGCTGGCTTCGCCGGTGTGGCAGGCGGGCCCCACCTGATCCACCGTCAGGAGAATCGCGTCGCCGTCGCAGTCGTAGTGGATGGCGCGAATCTTCTGCGTATGGCCGGAGGTTTCGCCCTTGCGCCACAGCTGCTGGCGGCTGCGGCTGTAATAGGTGGCGTAGCCGCTGTCGATGGTGGCCTGGAGGGACTCGGCGTTCATGTACGCCAGCATCAGCACCCGGCCGGTGGCAGCGTCCTGGGCGATGGTGGGCACGAGGCCCCTGTCGTCGAATTTGATCTTACTCATATCCATGATGAAAATCATCCTTTCCGTTCCTATTCGCGGCGGATCAGCCCACCGCCGCCAGGGCTTCCGGCAGGGCGATGGCGCCTTCGTACAGGGCCTTGCCCAGGATGGCCCCGGCGCAGCCCGCGTCCCGAAGGCGTATGAGATCATCCACCCTGCTGACCCCGCCGGAGCCGATGACCTCCAGCCCGGTAGCATCCACCAGGGCTTTGGTGGCCTCCACATTGGGGCCCTGCATCATGCCGTCGCGGCTCACATCGGTATAGATGACGGTGGTCACGCCCAGGTCGCGCATGCGCAGGGCCAGCTCTGTGGCGGTGATGCCAGCGGAGGCGACCCAGCCCCGGGTGGTAACAACGCCGTCCCGGGCGTCGATGCCCACGGCGATCCGTCCCGGCCATTCCCGGCAGGCCTCCTGCACCAGCTCTGGATGCTCCGCCGCCGCCGTGCCGATGATGCACCGGCTGATCCCGGCCTCCATCCGCAATTCGATGTCCGCCATGGTGCGCAGGCCGCCGCCCAGCTCCACCGGGCCGTCAAAGGCCGCGGCCACTTCCTTCAGCAGCGGCAGGTGGGAGGTTTTCCCCTCGAAGGCCGCGCCCAGGTCTACCAGATGCAGCCATGCCGCGCCCTGGCTGCGCCACTTTGCCGCCAGCGCCACGGGATCGCCGTAAACGGTGGCGTCCTCGCGCCTGCCCTGGCGCAGCCGGACAGCCCGGCCGTCCATCAGATCAATGGCGGGATACAGAATCATCAGCCATACCTCCCATCAGTCCAGTGCGCCCTTGGTGGACAGCACGCCCGTCACCCGGGGATCCACCGCCGCCGCGTCCCGCAGCGCCAGCCCGAAGGCCTTGAACAGGGCCTCCAGCTTATGGTGGTCGTTGCGTCCGGCGAGCACCTTCACATGCACGGTGAGCCCGGCGTTCACGGCCACGGCCCGGAAGAATTCCTCCGCCAGCTGGGTATCGAATGCGCCGACCATGGGCGCGGTGAAATCCGCATCGAAGGCCAGGTAGGGTCTGCCGCTGATGTCAATGGCGGCGAAGGCCAGGGCCTCGTCCATGGGGAGATAGGCGCTGCCCACCCGGCGGATGCCTGCCCGCTCGCCCAGGGCCTCCCGGATGGCCCGGCCCAGGCAGATACCCACATCCTCCACGGTATGGTGAGCGTCCACCTGCACATCGCCCCGGCAGGTGAGGGTCAGATCCAGCAGCGCGAAGCGGGACAATGCGTCCAGCATATGGTCAAAGAAGCCCACGCCGGTATTCAGGCTGGTCTGGCCGGAGCCGTCCAGGCTGAGACGCAGGGAAATGTCCGTCTCCTTGGTGGTACGGGTGATGGTGGCTGTGCGCATGGCTGTTGCTCCTTGTTGGTGGTTGATGGGGGTTGCAGCGTGACCTCATCCGTCGCTTTCGGGCGACGCCTTCCCCAAAGGAAAGCCAGGAACGCCCCGTAGCCTTCCCCTTTGGGGAAGGTGGCCGAGCGCAGCGAGGTCGGATGAGGTTCGTCCCCTTGCGGTACGCGGAACCTGCTGTGTCCCCACTTTTCCTTTGCGGCTGTGCGGGGCTGGGCTGGCGCGTTCACTTTGGGTTGGGTAAGCTGTTTCGTGAATCCGGGGGATTCACGAAAGGCGCGTGGGGGGTGCGCCTGCGGGCGCGGGGCCTCCGGCGGCCAGGGGCTAACGCCGCCCCTGGACCTGCGCAAGGGGCATCGCCCCTTGACCCGTTTTCGCTTCGCGCTCCATGGGAGTTGGGTGAGCTGTTTCGTGAATCCGGGGGATTCACGAAAGGCGCGTGGGGGGGTGCGCCTGCGGGCGCGGGGCCTCCGGCGGCCAGGGGCTAATGCCGCCCCTGGACCTGCGCAAGGGGCATCGCCCCTTGACCCTTTTTCGCTGGCGCGCTCCATGGGGGTGGGTTTTATTCTGCAATTTCCTTGCCGAAGCGGATGGCCACGGCGTTGGCGTGAGCGTCCAGGCCCTCCTGCCGCGCCAGAAGCATCACCTGGTCGGAGACCTTCTCCAGCTCCTCCCTCGTGCAGCAGATGATACTGGACTTCTTCACAAAATCGTCCACCGACAGGGGCGAGAAGAACCGCGCCGTGCCGCTGGTGGGCAGCACGTGGTTCGGCCCGGCCAGGTAGTCCCCCAGGGGCTCGGGGGAGAAGTGCCCCAGGAAGATGGCCCCGGCGTTGCGGATCAGCGGCAGCAGCGCGTAGGGCGCGTCCACCGACAGTTCGAGATGCTCCGGGGCGATGCGGTTGGCGATGTCCGCGCAATCCGCCAGGCTTGCCGCCACCACAATGGTGCCGTAGGCCCCCAGGCTCTGCCGGATGACCTCCTGCCGGGGCAGCAGCGCGGTCTGACGCTCCAGCTCCGCGTCCACGGCCCGGGCAAGGGGCTCGCTGTCCGTCACCAGGATGGCCGCGGCCAGAGGATCGTGCTCCGCCTGGGAGAGCAGATCCGCCGCCACATGCCGGGGATCCGCGCTGTCATCGGCAATGACCAGCACCTCGCTGGGGCCGGCCACCATGTCGATGCCCACATGGCCGAAAACCTCCCGCTTGGCATTGGCCACGTAGATATTGCCCGGGCCGGTGATCTTGTCCACCCGGGGGATGCTCTCCGTGCCGAAGGCCAGGGCCGCCACGGCCTGGGCGCCGCCCACCTTGAAGATCCTGTCCACACCGGCGATATCCGCCGCCGCCAGCGCCAGGGGGTAGCTGACCCCGCCGTCCCGGCCCGGAGGCGTGACCATGACGATCTCCTCCACCCCGGCCACCTTGGCGGGCAGCACATTCATCAGCACAGATGAGGGGTAGGCCGCCGTGCCGCCGGGGACATACACGCCCACCCGCTGCAGGGGGGTGATCTTCTGCCCCAGGGCGATGCCGGGCTGGAAGTCGATCCAGGTGTTCTGCTTCTGCTTCTCATGGAAGGCGGTGATGCGCCGTGCCGCCTCCCGCATGGCCTCCAGCCACTCCGGGGACGCGGCGGCGTAGGCGGCGTCGATTTCCTCCCTGGTGACCTGCACCGTGTCGGCGGTGATGTCCGCATGGTCGAAGCGGCGGGTGTAGTCGAACAGGGCCGCGTCGCCCTCCTGCCGCACCCGGGCGACAATCTCCTTCACCCGGGCGGCGATGTCGTCGCTTTGCAGCTGGCTGCGCTCCATGACGCGGGCCTGCAGGGCCGCTGCGTCGGATGCCATCAGAATCGGAATCATGCTTTCGTCCTCCATCACTGTTCCAGGGCCGCCACCTGCCGGGCCAGCCCGTCGATCATCGCCCGGATGCGGTCGCGCTTGGTTTTCATGCTCACGCGGTTGCACACCAGCCGCGCCGATACGTCGCAGACCTCCTCCAGCACCGTCAGGCCGTTGGCCCTGAGGGTGGAGCCGCTCTCCACAATGTCCAGGATCACATCGCTGAGCCCGATCACCGGGCCCAGCTCCACCGAGCCGTGCAGCTCGATGATCTCGATGGTCTGCCCCTTGCCGTCATAGTAGCTGCGGGCAATGTGGGGATACTTGGTCGCCACGCGGAAGGTGGCCCGGGTCACCAGGCCGTGGCCCTGATCCGGATAACCGGCGATGCACAGCCTGCACCGGCCGAAGGTCAGGTCCAGCACCTCGTAGAGCGGGCGGCCGGACTCCAGCAGCGTGTCCTTGCCCACCACGCCCAGGTCGGCCACGCCATGATCCACATAGGTGGGCACGTCGCTGGGCTTGACGAGGATGAAGCGCACGTTGTTCTTCCGATCCCACAAAACCAGCTGCCGTCCGGGGTTTCGCGGCTCGGAGCAGTCGATGCCCATGCCCTCCAGCAGCCCGAAGGCCTGCTCCGCCAGCCGCCCCTTCGCCAGGGCGAAGGTAATCACGTCCTGCATGGCTCATCCTCCTCTCCCCATGCCTGCATGCCCTCCCGGGTCATGTACACAGCCCGTTTCGCCAGGCCCCGGCGTACCCTGTCCTCCAGCTCCGCCGGCAGCGCGCTGTACTCCAGGGCCACGCTGACGCCCTTTTCCCGCATTTCCCGGGCGTAGGCCACGGCCTGGGGCAGGCAGTCCGCATCAAAGCCCACCATCACCCGGGGCACAGGAGCCGTGAAGGACGCGCCCTGACGCTCCAGGGCCATCATCAGCAGCTTCATCTTCACCGCGAAGCCCGTGGCGGGCATTTCCCGGCCGAAGCGGGCGGGCAGGCCGTCGTAGCGGCCGCCGGAGAGCAGCGGCTGGCCCAGATCCGCCGTGATGCCCCGGAAGATCATCCCGGAGTAGTACCCCGCCTGATGCACCATGCCCAGGTCGATGGTGATGTAGCTGTCCAGCCCGTAGGCCTTGAGGATGGCCACCACCTGGCGCAGGTTGTCGATGGCAGCCCGGCACAGGGCGTGACGGGTCAGCCGCGCGGCCTCGTCCAGCACGGACAGGTCGCCGTAGAGCCGGGGCAGGCGCATCAGGCGATCCATCACATCCCGGCTGACGGACAGTTTCTCCAGGTACAGCTGCATTTCCAGGGCGTTCTTTTCCTCCGTCAGGCGGCGCATGACCCGGCACTGCTCCTCCGTCAGCCCCGCCTCCTGCATGAACCCCGTGAAGAACCCCGCCTGGCCCAGCTCGATCTGGAAGTCCCGCAAGCCGGAAAGCTTCAGCGCCTCAATGGCCAGGGCGATGATCTCCGCGTCCGCCTGCACACCGCCCTCGCCCATCAGCTCCACCCCCGCCTGATACTCCACGCACAGCATGGACAGCGTGTCCGACTGGAAGTGCGTGGCCGACTGCATGTAGCACAGCCGCAGGGGCAGCTCCGCGTCCCGGAGCCGTCCAGCCGCCAGGCGCACCGCGGGGATGGTGGAATCCGGCCGGATGGCCAGCACCCGCCCCCGGCTGTCGAAGGTTTTCCACACATGCTCCGGGCGGTAGCCGTAGGTCTGGTCGTCCAGCACGTCGTAATATTCCAGAATGGGCGTTTCAATCTCCTGATACCCGTGGAGGGTGAACAGACGGCGCAGTTCATCCTCCAGGCGGCGCTTGCAGGCGCACTCGCCGGGCAGGGTGTCCTGCATGCCGGTGGGAATTTGCGGCTTGCGATGCTCCATTGAATCGCCTCCATTGTCCTCGTGTAATTTAGCGTGATAAAGCGGTAACGTGTTGAATTATACCACATTCACCAACTTTGTCAAGGGGCATCCTGGCGCGCATCCTGTTCTTTCTCTGATGATACCATACGCCGGGCAGCCCGGCAAGCCCCCGTGCTGGTAATGCGCGTCTCATGCTTGTACTGATACCCAGGACGTGGTATACTGCTTAGGTCAGATTGTATACACAAGGAGGACACCCGTCATGAAGCTATGGGGCGGCCGCTTTTCCAAATCCACCGACGGCCTGGTGGATGATTTCCACTCCAGCATTTCCTTCGACCAGCGCCTGGCCGAGCAGGACATCACCGGCTCCATCGCCCACGCCACCATGCTGGGCGAGCAGGGCATTATCCCCAAGGAGGACGCGGACAAAATTGTCGAGGGCCTGAAGGGCATCCTGGCGGATGTGAAGGCCGGGATAATTGAATGGATGGTGGACGCCGAGGACATCCACATGAACGTGGAGACCATCCTGACCCAGCGCATCGGCGAGGCGGGCAAGCGGCTGCACACCGGCCGCAGCCGCAACGATCAGGTAGCCCTGGACTGCCGCATGTACGCCAAGCTGGCCTGCGAGGAGACCGTGGCCATGCTGGAGGATCTGCTGCATGTTCTGCTGGACATCGCCCAGGACAACCTGCACACCATTATGCCCGGCTACACCCACCTGCAGAAGGCCCAGCCCATTACCCTGGCCCACCACACCATGGCCTATTTCCAGATGTTCCTGCGGGACCGGGACCGCTTCCGCCACGCTTATCAGGCGGCGGATGTGATGCCCCTGGGCTCCGGCGCGCTGGCGGGCACCACCTATCCCCTCAACCGGGAGCGGGTGGCGGAGCTGCTGGGCTTTTCGCAGATCAGCATGAACAGCCTGGACGGCGTCAGCGACCGGGACTTCCTGCTGGAGTACCTGTCCGCCGCGTCCATCTGCATGATGCACCTGAGCCGCTACTGCGAGGAGCTGATCCTGTGGAACAGCAACGAGTTCCGCTTCGTGGAGATGGACGACGCCTTCGCCACGGGCTCCAGCATCATGCCCCAGAAGAAGAACCCCGACGTGGCCGAGCTGATCCGCGGCAAGACCGGCCGGGTCTACGGCGATCTGATGGCGCTGCTCACCGTGATGAAGGGCATTCCCCTGGCCTACAACAAGGACATGCAGGAGGACAAGGAGGCCTTCTTTGACGCGCGGGACACGCTGGTCAAGGGCCTGACGGTGTTCACCGCCATGCTGCGCACCGTGACCTTCCGCAGGGACGTGATGGAGAAGGGCGCCTCCGGCGGCTTCACCAACGCCACGGACTGCGCGGATTACCTGGTCAAGCACGGCGTGCCCTTCCGGGACGCCCACGCGGTGGTGGGCCGCCTGGTGGCCCACTGCCTGAACGAGAACAAGGCGCTGCTGGATCTGACGCTCCCGGAGCTGCAGCAGTTCCACCCGGCCTTTGAGGCGGATGTGTTCGACGACCTGAGCATGCTCGCCTGCGTGGAGAAGCGGCGGATTCCCGGCGCGCCCGCCCCGGACATGGTGCAGCAGGCCATCGACTGGGGCCGGAAGCAGCTGGAGGCGTAAGGCATGCTGCGTCTGATTCTCCCCGACCGCCGCTGCTGCATTTTCCGCCAGGCCATGATGGCCGACCCCGCCACCATGGCCTACAACGCCCCCTGGTTCCCGCCGGACGGCACCATCCCCTTCCCCCAGGAGGCATGGGACGCCTTCCTGGCCTCCTGTCAGGATCGGGAGCCGGAGGCCTTCCTGGGCTTCCTGGAGAACGAGGAGGGCCAGCTGGTGGGCGAGGTCAACTGGCACGACCGGGGCCGGGGCATGGGCATTGTCATCAAGGCGGAATACCGGGGCCGGGGCTACGGCCGGGAGGGCCTCATGCTGCTGAAGGAGCGTGCCTTCGCCCACCCGGAGATTCCATACCTGGAGAACAATTTTGAGCCCGAACGGGATCACGCCCTGGCCCTGCACCTGCACGCCGGGTTCGTCCCCGCCGGGCGTGATCAGGACGGATACCTGGTGCTGCGCTGCATGAACCCGGGTGCCCGCCAGGAGTAATCCTCCCCCTGTACAGAAGGACAGCCATGGCGGAAGCTGCTTCCGTGCCATGGCCGTCCTTTTGCTTTGCCCGGGAGGTGCATGCCGGATACCGGGGGCTGTGCAGCCCTTGTCCTTCACAGCGTCCTCCTGCCGGAGGATCGGGCGCGGGGCTGTACGCCTGCCGCTGCGCCCCCGCCCTCCCGGCAGCGGGCCGGATAACAGCCCTGCAACACAGCGGCCATGGCGGAAGCTGCTTCCGTGCCATGACCGCTTTTGCTTTGCTCAGGTGGCGAATCCCGCAAACTGCGTCATATACAGCTCATAGTAGCGGCCTTTCTTCGCCAGCAGCTGCTCGTGGTTGCCCTGCTCCACCATGCGCCCCTGATCCATCACGACGATCA
>JBJEUJ010000132.1:0-2610 GCA_051883775.1 Aristaeellaceae bacterium
GAGGAAGAGGTCAAGGCGCTGGTGGATTACGTCCACTCCTGCGGGCTGGAGCTGGAGGTTATCGAGTCCGTCAATGTCCATGAGGACATCAAGATGGGCCTGCCCACCCGGGACGAGTACATCGCCAACTACATTTCCACCATCCGCACCCTGGCCAAGTACGGCGTGAAGGTGATTGTGTACAACTTCATGCCCGTGTTCGACTGGCTGCGCACCGATCTGGCCCGGGTCATCGACGAGGACGGCTCCAACTCCCTGTACTTTGACGAGAAGGATCTGGGCGAAATGGGCCCGATGGAGATCGTCCGCCGCACGGCTGAGGATTCGAAGGGCTTCACCCTGCCCGGCTGGGAGCCCGAGCGCCTGGCCCTGCTGGAGACGACCCTGAAGCAGTACGAGGGCATCACCGCCGATGATCTGCGGGCCAACTACAAGTACTTCCTGGACGCGGTGATCCCCGTGTGCGAGGAGGTTGGCGTGCGCATGGCCTGCCATCCCGACGATCCCGCCTGGCCCATCTTCGGCCTGCCCCGTATCGCCCACAGCCAGGAGGACTACGACAAGATTGTCAAGCTCCACGACAGCCCCGCCAACACCCTGTGCCTGTGCACCGGCTCCCTGGGCTCCAACCCCGACAACGACATTCCCGCCATCATCCGCCACTTCGGCGAGATGGACCGCATCGGCGCGATGCACGTGCGCAACGTGAAGTACCTGGGTCACCATCACTTCCGCGAGGCCGCGCACCTGTCCTCCACCGGTGATCTGGACATGTACGCCATCATGAAGGCCATTTACGACACCTGCCCCGACACCTACATCCGGCCCGACCACGGCCGCATGATCTGGGACGAGCAGGGCCGTCCCGGCTACGGTCTGTATGACCGCGCGCTGGGCGCGACCTACCTCAACGGCATCTGGGAGGCCCTGTGCCGGGAACATGGGGAGAAGTAAGGGAGTCAGGATTGATGCGAGAGATTCGGATTAACCGGCCCAAGCGCATGGAGGCCGCCATGACGGGGCTGCAGGTCGAGCTGGACGGGCAACGCCAGGGGAAGCTCGCCAATGGTGCACAGCTTGCCTTTCCGGCGGATGAGAAGGCCCATGAGCTGAACCTGCACGGCGGCATGCTGGCAGGTAAGGCCTTCAGTGCACAGCTGCACATCCCCGCGGGCATCCACAGCTACGCCTTTCAGGTGGACATGCTCTCCCTGACCAACGGCTACAAGCCTGTGCTGCGTCCTTGCGGCAGCGAGAGGCTTCCGGACTGCACGCGCACCATCACTCTGATAGGCACCACGCTGACCATGGCGCTGATGGATGATAAGCTTCGCGGCGTCCTGGCCCAGCTTCCCCAGGCCCGCCTGAGCCTGGATCTTGCGGACAGCCAGTGGCAGCTCCTGCTGTGCGCGGGTGCCGCCCGTAAGGCGGTGCTGCAGCAGCCCTATTCGCAGACCAAGGGCAGTCTGCTTGCCGGCGCCATCAACGCCATCGAGCATCATGATCTGCAGACGCCGGAGGGCCGGAGCTCCATGATCCAGAAGCTCTTTGACGGCTATCTGCGCTATCTGCCGGACTATGAAATCACTGTCCCCAACGAGCTTGCCTTCCGGGGCTGAGGAAGGAAATCATCAAAGAAAAGGAGTGTCATTCCCATGAAGCTGTCCTATCAGGGCATTCAGGACAGGGCCGCCTTTGAGAAGGCCGGTATCGCCCTGCCCAAGTACGATTGGAAGCAGATGGCCCAGGCCACCGAGGAAGCGCCCGTGTGGGTGCATTTCGGCGCGGGCAACATCTTCCGCGGGTTTATCGCCGGGCTGCAGCAGCGGCTGCTGAACGTGGGCCTGGCAAAGTGCGGCATCGTCGCCGCCGAGACCTTCGACTACGACATCATCGACAAGATCTACGATCCCCATGATTCCATGACGCTGATGGTCTCCCTGAAGCCCGACGGCTCCACCGAGAAGGAGGTCATCGCCGCCATCGCCAAGGGTGTGCGCGCCAACGCCTCCGACCCCGGCCAGTGGGCCCAGCTGAAGGCCTGCTTTGTGAATCCCGCCATGCAGATGGCCTCCTTCACCATCACCGAGAAGGGCTATGCCCTGACCAACGTCAAGGGCGAAACCCTGCCCGTGGTGCTCTCCGACATTGAGGAAGGCCCCGACAAGGCCCGCCACGCCATGGCCGTGGTGGCCGCCATGCTCTACGCCCGCTTCCAGGCCGGCGCGTATCCCGTGGCCATGGTGTCCATGGACAACTGCAGCCATAACGGCGAGAAGCTCCGCTCCTCCGTGCTGACCATCGTCCGCGGCTGGGTGGAGAAGGGCCATGTGCCTGCGGAATTCGCCGCCTATGTGGAGGATGAGACGAAGGTCTCCTTCCCCTGGAGCATGATCGACAAGATCACCCCCCGCCCCGCCGATGTGATCCGCGACCAGCTGACTGAGGCCGGTGTGGAGGACATGGAGCCCGTTATCACCAGCCGCAACACCTACATCGCGCCCTTCGTCAACGCGGAGGTACCCCAGTACCTGGTGGTGGAGGATCGCTTCCCCAACGGCCGTCCGCCGCTGGAGAAGGCCGGCGTGTACATGACCGACCGCGACACCG
>JBJEUJ010000133.1:0-2609 GCA_051883775.1 Aristaeellaceae bacterium
AGCCTTCTCGCGGCCCTTGCGAACCAGCTGATTGATCGTGGGCATGAGAGCACCTCCATATTGTATGTCCAAAAATTTCCGCAACCCTCGGAAACTTATTGGCAGAGGACCGAAGTCACTTGACGATGGCCGCTGCGGCGCAGGCAACCTCCAGGCCCAGGGCCTGTCCAAGCTCCTTCATGGACTGAACCCGCACCGCAGGCACGCCGGCGTCCTCCGCCGCGCGCACCACCTGCTGGAACAGGTACGTGTCCGCGTCGTTGGCCACATACACCCGCGAAAGGGTTCCGGCCTTCAGCCCGCGGAGCACCTGACGGGTTCCAACCGCCTTCGAGGCCGCGTTGATCAGATCTTCCACGATGAATACCTCCCCTTCTTCCGCGGGAAATGCGCACCTCAAAAGGGCACACTTGCACCGCTGTATGCGTCAACCCGATCATGATACCATGTATTTGCCCCATTGTCAACGGATTTTCCGTGATTTTTGCCATGCTTTCGCTGCTATTTTTCACCGGGCGGCGGGGCATGCTCCTTCGGGGAGGTGCGCCATGAAAGTCTTGTGTTTGCTGGCGTTGACGATTTTCCTGCTTTCCGGCTGCGCGGTGGAAACCCGCGAAGAAGTTCCACGGAGTCTGGCGTGTCCATCCATCCCCGAAAAATTGCCCGTTTCGGAGGATGGCGTTCCCCTGCTGCGGGTATACGTGGCGGAGGAAAACACCGTCCGCGAAATGGACGCGGAAACGTATCTGACCGGCGTGGTGGCCGGTGAAATGAAAAACGACTGGCCCCCGGAGGCCCTCAGGGCCCAGGCCATCCTGGCGCGGACGTTTGTGATGCGATTCGTGTCGGAGAAGGAGAGCCGCTATGAGGGCGCGGACATTTCCACCGACATCAGCGAGGCCCAGGCCTACGACGCCTCCGCCGTGAACGAGGCCGTCCGCCAGGCCGTGAAAAGCACGGAGGGCATGGTGCTGGTCACCCCGGAGGGCGAGCTGCCCTACACCTGGTTTCACGCCCATTCCGGCGGCAGGACGGCCCTGGCCCGGGAGGCCCTGGGCTGGCAGGAGGAGGAGCCTTCCTACACCCGGGTGATGCAGGGGCTGGACAGCCCCGATGCGCCTCCGGAAGCCCAGGCCTGGGAGGCGTCCTTTACCGAGGCGGACTTCCTGGCGGCCTGCCACCGGGCGGGCGTCACCGTGGAGGCCATCCACACGCTGGAGATCGCGGAAAAGGGCCCCAGCGGCCGCGCCGTGACCCTTGCCCTCAACGGCCTGGAGATCAACGCCGCCCGCCTGCGCATCGAGCTGGGCAGCACGGTCATGCGCTCCACGCTGCTGACAAGGTTGGTTTTCGACGGGAAGGATGTCTCCATGGCCGGGCGGGGCTACGGGCACGGCGTGGGCATGCCGCAGTGGGGCGCCTACGCCCTGGCCATGGACGGCTGGACGGGGGAGGAAATCGCGCTACATTATTATAATGGGCTATCGCTGTGCAGGCTGTGGCCGGGAAGGGAATAGCTCAGGGCAGGGGGCGGGTGTCGGGCCGGGAGGTCGTGGTGATGGGATGGTCCATGGCCAGGCGCTGCACCAGCCAGGTCTGCCCGTCGGTGACGCAGTACACGTACCCGGGCACGGTGTTTGCATAGGGGATGTGGGCGTAGGACAGACACTTGCGCCCGTAATAGGAGCTCTTGCCGCCGTTGTTGGTCACCACAGCGAAAACAGGCGAGGTAATCTCAATGAATTCCGCGCGCAGCTCCTCCTTGCCGTGGTGGGGATACTTCATCAGGTCAATGTCCAGCAGGGCGGGATCCACATGCTCCATGAGGACCAGCTGGGTCTTGCTCTGCATGTCGGCGGTGAAGAGCATGGTGCGCTCCCCGAACTGCAGGCGGATCTGGGCGGAACGCTCGTTCAGGGTGTAATCCTCCGGGCACTTCATCCACACGTCCAGCACCGCGTCCCCCAGGGTGAAACGGTCGCCATCGCCGAACTGCAGGATGGGAATCTCCCGTTTTCGCGCCGCCTCAAGGGCCTTCACCATGGCATCCGTCTCCGTCTCAGGGAAGCAGATGTACAGCCCCGCCACCTCCACGGCGTCAGCCACGTTGGCCACGCCCTCGATGTGGTCATAGTGGGGATGGGTGTTCACCAGGTAGTCGATCCGCGTGACCCCCAGCTGCTCCAGCATGGCGGTGACGCGGCTGGCCTGCCCGGAGCTGGCGCAGTCAATGAGCATGGTTTCCCCGCCGCAGCGCACCAGCGCCGCGTCGCAGTCCAGAATCTGCGGGAACACAACCTCCAGCAGCTCCGCGCCCTCGGCAAAGGAAAAGCCCTCCATGGCCGCAGGATCAGTGATGGCGTCCACCAGGATCGTTTCCGCTTCCTCTCCCAGCCCATGGCAGGGCAAGAGCACCGCCAGCATCAGACACACCCAAACAACCGCTCTGCGCAGCATACGTCATCCTCCCTCTTGCGGCCTTGCGCCGCTTTTGTTCTCTGTGTAAATTTTCACGGACAAAATCCTGAGCCCTGCTCTTGACAACAAACGTTATCAATGGTACAATCTTAAATTGCATCAGTATCTTTATGTACTGTTGACCTTTTCCT
>JBJEUJ010000134.1:0-2601 GCA_051883775.1 Aristaeellaceae bacterium
GCCTGGGGCAGGGCGTAGAACATGCCGGGATGCTTGCGGGCAGGCACCAGGTAGTCGCGGGCGCCCTCGGGGGAGGAGGCGGTCAGGATGGGGGTGGTGATCTCCAGGAAGCCGTGGGCAGTCATGGCCTGGCGCAGGGCGGAGACCACGTTGCAGCGCATGACGATGTTCTTCTTGACGTCGGGGTTGCGCAGGTCCAGGTAGCGGTACTTCAGGCGGATGGCCTCGTCGGCCTCCCGGGAGCGGGTCACCTGGAAGGGCAGGGCGTTGTAGCGGCAGCGGCCCAGCACGTCGATCTTCTGCGGGACGACCTCGATCTCGCCGGTGGGCAGCTTGGGGTTCTTGCTGTCGCGCTCGCGCACCACGCCGGTGACGGAAATGACGGATTCCTTGTTCAGCCCATGGATGATGGCCATCATGTCCTCGGTTTCCACCACGATCTGCGTCGTGCCGTAGAAGTCGCGCAGCACCACAAAGGCCAGGGACGCGGACACCTCGCGGACATTCTCCATCCAGCCGGACAGCTGGACGGTCTTGCCGCAGTCCGCCAGGCGGAGCTCGCCGCAGGTATGGGTACGGTTCTGCATACTTGTTCCTTCTTTCCTCATATCAATCAGGGCACGCCAGGGGCGCTGCCCCTGGACCTCGCCAGAGGGGCATTGTTGTTTCGTGCGTTTGCCTTCCCTGCCGCCACTGGCGGCCGGCAAACGCACGCCCTCTGGACTCCCAGGCTCCGGCGAACTGCGTTCGCCGGGTCGTTTCCATAGTTGGCTGTTCCTTTGCAGGGGTCACGGCGCACGGAGGGTGCGCCGCGACGCGCAGGCCGCAGCTTTTCAGGCACGGGTCTCACGCGGGTTGCCCTCTTCTTCCACGCGCGTGTTCTCTGACCGAAGGTAACCAGCTCAATCGCGCGAATAGGGACGAAGTCCCCTTAGAGCATGGCGCGGACGGCTTCTGCGGCTTCCGCCAGCGGCACGGTGCGCTCCTCACGGGTCGCCATGTTCTTCAGCTTCACCACGCCCTGGGCGATCTCGTCGTCGCCCAGCGTGGCGCACAGCAGCGCGCCCACCTTGTTGGCATACTTGAACTGCGCCTTCAGGCTGCGGGCGCAGTGATCCATATCCGCCCGGATGCCCGCCTGGCGCAGCTGCTGCACCAGGGAGAAGGCCGGCAGCTTCCCTTCGCCCATGTAGGTGACGAACACCTCGTACTGGTCGGGCTTCGGGATGACCACGCCCTCGCTGTCCAGGAGCATCAGCACCCGCTCGATGCCCATGCCAAAGCCCACCGCAGGCAGCGCGGGGCCGCCCAGCTCGCCCACCAGGTTGTCATAGCGGCCACCGCCGCACACGGTCAGGTTGCCGTCCTTGGTGGTGGTGATCAGCTCGAACACGGTCTTGGTGTAGTAGTCCAGGCCGCGGACGATGCGGCTGTCCAGCCGGTAGGGAATGCCGCTTACCTTCAGGCACGCCTGCAGCTGCTCAAAGTGCTCGCGGCACTCGTCGCACAGCACGTCCAGCATGGCGGGCGCGTCCTTCACCTGCTCCTGGCATTTCTTCTCCTTGCAGTCCAGCACCCGCAGGGGGTTGCGGTCGAAGCGGCCCCGGCAGGTTTCGCACATGCAGCCAAGGCGCTGGCCCAGGTATTCCTTGAGCATGGCGTGGTACCTCGGGCGGCATTTGGGGCAGCCGATGGAGTTGATGTTCACGGACAGATTCTTCACGCCCAGGCCGCTGAGCAGCCGGAAGGCCAGCAGGATCAGCTCCGCGTCCGCCGTGGCCTCCTGGGCGCCGAAGCACTCCAGGCCGAACTGGTGATGCTCCCGCAGGCGGCCGCTTTGCGGATTCTCATAGCGGAAGATGGGCGCGTTGAGGTAGTACATCTTGCAGGGCAGGGGATCGTTGTGCAGCCCGCCCTCCAGGAAGCAGCGCGCCGCGCCGGCGGTACCCTCGGGCTTGAGGGTGATGGAGCGGTCGCCCTTATCCTTGAAGGTGTACATTTCCTTCTGCACAATGTCGGTGGTGTCGCCCACGCCGCGCAGGAACAGCTCGGTGTGCTCGAACACAGGGGTGCGGACTTCGCGGTAGCCGGCTTCAGCGGCGGCCTGCCGCATCTTCCCCTCCACATACTGCCAGCGGTAGGAATCCGCCGGCAGCACGTCGCGGGTGCCACGGGGTGCCTGGGTCAACATGGATGAATCGTCCTCCTTACGTCTGGCTGCTGCGCACGGCTCCTGCCGGAATGGAAAAGCCCCACGCAGACGGAAAATCGCTGCATGGGGCGAAAGAGCGTTTCGCGGTGCCACCCATTTTCGCGGCTCCGGAAGAAGCCGCCTCCACTCCCCTGTAACGCGGGGAACGCGTCCGGCTCTCACCGGAAGGGCTCCAGGGTGTCAGGCGCGCGGTTCCGCCGGGAGCTTTCAGCCCATGGCTCCCTCTCTGGCAGGCGGATGGCTCGCGCGTTCTCCCCATCATGGCCGATACAGGGCATATTGTACCAGCATCGGCAGGGTTTGTCAATCCTCCCACGCCCGCCGGATCACGCGGCGTGTAGAGCTACAATACATGTTGGATACAGCCACTCCCCCCAAAAAAAGAAGTG
>JBJEUJ010000135.1:0-11265 GCA_051883775.1 Aristaeellaceae bacterium
GCTTCATGTTGCCGGTGCCGCTGGCCTCGGTGCCCGCGGGGGAAATCTGCTCGGACACATCCGCCGCAGGGATGATCTTCTCGGCGTAGGAGCAGTTGTAGTTCTGCACAAAGACCACCTTCAGCCGGTCGCAGGTGTCCGGGTCATGGTTGACCAGGGCGGCGATCATGTTGATCAGGTGGATGACCGCCTTGGCCCGGTCGTAGCCGGGAGCGGCCTTCGCGCCGAAGATGAACGCCGTGGGGGTGAAGTCCGTCAGCGTGCCGTCCTTGAGCTGGAAGTAGATCGCCAGAATGGACAGCGCGTTCATGAACTGCCGCTTGTACTCGTGCAGGCGCTTCACCTGCACGTCGAAGATCATGTCCGGATCAAGCGCCACGCCCTCCCGCTTGAGGATCTCGGCGGCCAGCTGCCGCTTCTTCTCCTTCTTCACGGCGATGAAGTCGTCGCACAGCGTGTCGTCAATGAAGGGCTTGAGCTGCTCCAGCCGGTACAGATCGGTCAGGAAGCCGTCGCCGATCTTCCCGCTGATAAGCCCGCACAGCTCCGGGTTGCACAGCCCCAGCCACCGCCGCTGGGTGATGCCGTTGGTCTTGTTCTGGAACCGGTCGGGGTACACGGCGTACCAGTCGGCAAACACGTCGTCCTTGAGAATCTGGGAGTGAATGGCCGCCACGCCGTTGGTGGCAAAGGTGGCGTACACCGCCAGCTGGGCCATGTGCACCGTGCCGTCCCAGATGATGCAGCGGGTGGGCTTCACCTCCAGGCCCTTATCGGCCATGTCAGCCCTAAAGCGCGCGTCGATCTGCCGGATGATGGCGACGATCTCCGGCACCACCGAGGAGAGCAGCTCCAGGTTCCACTTCTCGAGGGCCTCCTGCATCACCGTGTGGTTGGTGTAGGCGAAGGTCCTGCGGGCAATGAGGAACGCCTCGTCGAAGGTCATGCCCTCCTTCTCCAGCAGGCGGATCAGCTCGGGGATGGCCATGACGGGATGGGTGTCGTTGAGTTGAACCACGTTCTGCTGGGCGAAGAAGGAGAAATCATGGCCGTGCACCTGCTTGTAGGTGCGCAGCATATCCTGCAGGGAGGCGCTGACCAGCACGTACTGCTGCTTGATGCGCAGCTGCTTGCCCTCGCGCTTGGTGTCGTTGGGATAGAGGCATTTGGTGATGTCCTCGGCCTTGTTCTTGTCCTCGGCGGCGCGGGCGTAATCCTGCTGGTTGAACTGGGTGAAGTCGATCTCCTTCAGGCTCTCGGTCTGCCACAGGCGCAGGGTGCCGATGTTCTTCGCGCCGTAGCCCACAATGGGCATGTCGTAGGGCACGGCCAGCACGTCACCGGTGGCCATGGGCACCACCACCGCGTGATCCATCCGCCTCAGGCTCCAGGGGTCGCCGAAGCGGGACCAGTCGTCCGGCTCCTCATGCTGGCGGCCGTTGACGAAGGACTGCTTGAACAGCCCGTACTTGTAGCGAAGGCCATAGCCCGTCAGCGGCACGCCGGTGGTCACCGCGCTGTCCAGGAAGCAGGCGGCCAGGCGGCCCAGACCGCCGTTGCCGAAGGCGTCGTCCTCAATGTCCTCCATGACGGCAATGTCCACGCCCCGCTGGGCCAGCAGCTTCTTCGTGTCCTCCAGGAGGCCCAGGCAGTACAGGTTGTTGTACACCATGCGGCCCATCAGGTACTCGGCGGAGAAGTAGTAGGCGTGGCGCTTGTGGAGGCGGTTCTGCTTGCACTCCCGCCACAGGGGGGCAAGGGCCTCCATGGCGGCGGAGGAGATGGCGTTGTGCAGCTGGGTGTAGCTGGCCTCTTCCAGGGTGACCAGGTTCTCCGCCAGCAGCCGGGATTCAGCCTTCTTGATCAGTTCAGACGCGGTTATCATGGGTTATCACACACCTCGATTGCTCAGTCGGTTCAGGTTCTGCAGCCGCTCCACCAGCGCGGGGGTCAGCGTGCCGGGCTTCATGCGCCACAGCCAGTTCCCGCCGATGGTGCTGGGAATGTTCATGCGGGCGTCGGTGTCCAGGCCCAGAATGTCCTGCATGGGGATCACGCAGTCGTTGGACACGGACGCCATCGCGCAGCGGACGAAGGCCTCCGGGCCGTCCTCCAGCTCCTCAAAGCCCAGGGTCTCCTTCGCTTCGGCCAGGGACTTCTCGTCCGCGCTCTTGAGCCAGCCCAGCACCGTGTCGTTGTCATGGGTGCCGGTGTAGCACACGGTGTTCTCCGTCCAGTTGCTCAGCGCGTGGGGATTGCCCTCGCCCCCGCCAAAGCCGAAGGTCAGCACCTTCATGCCCGGATAGCCCACGAAGCGCAACAGGTCGAACACCCGCTCGTTCAGCACGCCCAGATCCTCTGCCACCACGTTGAGGCCGGGGAGCTTTTTGCGGAAGGTGGTGAACAGCTTCTTCCCCGGGCCGACGATCCACCGGCCGTCCCGGGCCGTGGGCGCGCCGTAGGGGATGGAGTAGTAGTTGGCGAAGCCGATGAAGTGATCCACGCGGATGATGTCGTACATCTCGCCCATGCCCCGCATGCGGTCAACCCACCAGTCGTACCCCCGGGTCTGCAGGTAGCTCCAGCGGTAGAGGGGATTGCCCCACAGCTGTCCGTCCTCGGAGAACAGATCCGGCGGCACGCCCGCCACCCGGGTCGGCACCCGGTCCTTGTCCAGCTGGAACACCTCGGGATTCGTCCAGGTGTCGGCGGAGTCCTCGGCCACATAGATGGGCATGTCGCCGAAGAAGAGGATGCCCCGCTCGTTGCAGTAGCGCTTCAGGGCAAACCACTGCTGCCGGAACAGGTACTGGCAGAAGATGTGGTAGCGGATCTCCTCGTTCAGCTCCCGGGTGTACTTCTCCACCGCGGCGCTCTCCCGCATGCGGATGGCCTTGTCCGGCCACTTCGTCCACATGACCTGGTTGAAGTGCTGCTTCACCGCCGTGAACAGCGCGAAGGACTCCACCCAGGGGTTCTCCCGGATGAAGCGGTGCAGCTCCTCCGTCAGTTTGCCCTCGGACTGGGCAAAGCATTTACGCAGCAGCTTTTCCTTGCTCTCCCGGGCCCTGGCATAATCAACGGTATCCGCTTTTTCCGGCACATATTCCCCGGAAAGGTCATCCTCCAGCAGTCCCTCGTCCTTAAGCTTCCGGGTGGAGATCAGCAGCGGATTGCCCGCGAATACGCTGGTGGACTGGTAGGGGGACTCGCCGTAGCCGGTGGGGCCCATGGGCAGCACCTGCCACAGGTTCATGCCGCTGGCCTTGAGAAAATCGGCAAATTCGTAGGCTTCCTTGCCCAGGCTGCCCACGCCGCCGGGCCCGGGCAGAGAGGTGATGTGCATCAGGATACCGCTTCTGCGCATGATCGTATCGTCCTTTCGTATAATGGAATCGTTACCAACAGGGCGGTGAAAATTGCGGGTTTCTTCAACCCGCAAGGTAAACCGGAAGCACGGAGGCGGGGAATCATTCGGCCCGCAGCAGCGCGCAGGAAACGGCGGTCAGGGTGACGCTGCCGTCCTCCGCAAGCGCCGGGGCAAGGGAGTCCGAGGCCTGGACGCTGCCCAGCAGGGTCAGGCTGCCCATATCCGCCAGGGAAACCGTCGCGGCCTCGCTTTGATGCGTGTTGATGACGGCCAGCACGGCGCTGCCCTCATCCTCCACCCGCCAGCAGGCCACGGCGGGGTTGCCCAGGTCGATGGCCGTCATGTCGCCGCGAACCAGCTCAGGAGCCTGGCTCCGCAGCGCAATCAGCTGCCGGTACCAGTTCAGCAGGCTGTCCGGGTCGCCGTCCTGCACGTCCACGCCCTCCTTCAGCCGCTGGTTCTGGTCAGCGTCCGAAGGGGGATTGCACAGGGCCGCCCCCTCTTCGGCGCTCCACACCATGGGCAGGCGCTTGTTCTCATCCCTGCCGGAGCCGGTCATGCCCAGCTCCTCGCCGTAGTAGACGGTGGGGCAGCCGGGGGCGAGCAGGTACAGCATGGCGGCGGTCTTTTCAAAGGGCGTTTTCAGCCGCAGCATGCCCGCGGCACGGGCCTGGTCGTGATTGGTCAGGAAGGGTGCGTCCACGGAAAGGGGCGAGACAGCCCGGACCTTCCCGTTCCACTCGGCCAGCAGCCGGGCCGCCGCCGCGCCCTTGGCGTTCAGCGCAGCCTGGACAAAGGCGCCGCCATTGTCCGAGAAGGGGAAGTTGAACAGGCTGTCAATGCCGCTGCGGTACAGGTCGAGGATGGTGCCCTCGTCCGACCACACCTCGCCCACCAGGTAGCAGTCCGGGTCGTTTGCCCGGGCCGTGTCGCACACAAAGGTGAGGAAGTCGCGGATGGAATCATTCGCGCCGGTGTAGTAGCTGGTCACCGCGTCCAGGCGGAAGCCGGTCACGCCGTGCTCCTGCCAGAAGGTGATGATCCGGGCGATTTCCCCGCGCACGTCGGGGTTGTCCAGGTTCAGGTCGGGCATGTGGTCGCCGAACTGGCCCTCGTAGTACCAGTCCGTGCCGGAAACCTGATGCTGGCCCTCGCCCCGGGTGAAATTGTACCAGCTGACGGTCGGGCTGTCAATCCCATCCCGCAGGGCCTGGCAGGCCTCCAGGAACCAGGGGTGCAGCTTGCTGGTGTGGTTGACCACCAGGTCCAGCGTCACGCCGATGCCCCTTTCCCGGCAGGCCTCGGTCAGCGCGTCGAAGTCGTCCAGCGTGCCATACGCCGGGTCGATGGCGCAGTAGTCCATCACGTCGTACTTGTGGTAGCTGACGGAGGGGTGGACGGGCATCAGCCAGATGCGGCTCACGCCCAGGGATTCAATGTAATCCAGCCGGTCGATGACGCCCTGCAGGTCGCCCCGGCCGTCGCCGTCGCTGTCCTGGAAGGATGCGACAAAGATTTCATACGTCACGCCGGAGGCCGGCTGCGCCGGGGTTTCCTCCCCCAGGGCGCAGCCGGTCAGCATCGCCAGCGCGAGCAGCAGAGCGCACAGTGAACGAACCATGGTGTACCTCCTATGCCCGCGCGGGCGAGCTGTCGGACATCATCAGCCCTTGACGGAGCCGCCGGTGATGCCCTCCACGTAGAACTTCTGCATGATGATGAACAGGATGGAGATCGGGATGGAGACAACCACGCCGCCTGCGCAGAACTGGGCGAAGTAGTTGTTGCGGTTGACCTTGTCCACCATGGAGAACAGGCCCAGGGCGACGGTCTTTTCCGCAGACACGCCGGAGTTGAGCATCAGGGATGCCATGACGAAGTCCATCCAGGGGGCCAGGAAGGAGTTGATGACCGTGTACACCACGATGGGCTTGGACAGGGGGATGATGATCTTCCAGAACACGGTGAACTCGTTGGCGCCCTCCAGGTAGGCCGACTCGCGCAAGGACTTGCTGATGGTGTCAAAGAAGCCCTTGGCGATCAGGTAGCCTACACCTGAGCCTGCTGAGTAGACGATGATCATGCCGATCTTTGAATTGGTCAGGCCGATTTCCTTCATGATGAAGTACACCGCCACCATGGACAGGAAGCCGGGGAAAAGGTTCAGGATGATGGCGATGTTCATCAGGGGCTTGCGGGCCTTGAAGCGCATGCAGGACATGGCGTAGGCCACCATCAGCACGAACAGGGTGGAAATGATGCAGGTGAAGATGGCGATGACGAAGGTGTTCATGAACCACTGGGGGAACTGGTTCACGCTGTCGCCGCCGGGGGAGAGAATGGCACGGTAGTGATCCAGGGTGTAGGCCTTGGGGAAGAAGGTGGAGATGTTGGGGCCCTTGTCCACGCCGAAGGAGGTAACCACCAGCCACAGGATGGGAATCAGCCAGAAGGCTGCCAGGAAGGCCAGCACAATGTGACGGATAATGATGCGGATCGTCTTGGGTTTCACTGGAAGCTCTCCTCCTTATCACCCTTGATCATGCCGTTGAAGGCGACCAGGGTCAGAATGGCGCAGACGACGAACACCAGAATACCGATGACCGAGGCCATCTTGTAGTTGCTCTGATCCTGGGTCAGGCGGTACAGCCAGGTGACCAGCAGGTCAACCTCGTTGGCGTTGGCGTTGGCCATCAGCTGATCGGAGGTGGTGTAGATGTCGCGGCTCAGCAGCCAGATGACGTTGAAGTTGTTGATGTTGGCCACCACGCTGTTGACCAGGCTGGGGCCGGTGATGAAGAGGATGTAGGGCATGGTGATGGACTTGAAGGACTGCCAGGCGTTGGCGCCGTCGATCTTGGCGGCCTCCAGCAGCTCGTTGGGGATGTTCATCAGGATGCCCGTGGCGATCAGCATCTGATAGGGCACGCCGACCCAGATGTTGATCAGGATGATCATGGGCCGGGCCCAGGACGGATGCGTCAGGAAGGGGATGTAGTTGGCCGTGGGTATCGCGCCGATGGAGTACAGCCAGTCGGTGATGCCGGCGTTCTTGCACAGGGTGTTGACGATGCCGGAATCATGGAAGAAGTTGCGCACCAGCAGCAGGGACACGAACTGCGGCACAGCCATGGCCACCATGAAGCACACCCGCCAGAACTTCTTGCCGTAGGTGTTCTTGTTGTTGATGAACATGGCCATCAGGATGCCGAAGATGTAGCAGGTCAGCGTAGCCACCACGGCCCACACCAGCGTCCAGGCCAGCACGCGGAAGAAGGCGTAGGAGAAGGTGGAATCCGCCGCCGTGGAGAACAGGCTGGAGAAGTTCCTCAGCCCGACCCAGGTGAACAGCTTGCTGGGTACAAGGTGATTTCGGTCGTAATTGGTGAAGGCGATGAGGATCATCACGATCAGGGGAATGATGGTGAACAGCACCACGCCCATCACCGGCAAAGAGAGCAGCGTCCGGTGGAACTTCACGCCCAGGCAGTCCTGCAGATCCTCCACGAAGGAGTTGACGTGCTTGCCAGCCTTGGCCCTGACTTCCACCTCGCGGGCGGCGCGGATGTTGCGCATCCACAAAACCACCGCCGTGGCGATGACCAGAATGCCGATGACGCCGAAGAGCAGGATGAGGAAGGAGTTGTCGTAATCATTCCACTCGTTCTTGCGGGTCTCGGGGTTGAAGGTTTTCTGGGCCTGGACGGTGCCCAGGGTGCCCAGATCGGCCATGTAGGGCCAGAACACGCCCGGAATGGCCCAGAGGATGACGGCTTCCACCAGCGTCAGCAGGAAGCCCTTGACATACTGCTTGCGGGCGAAGCAGCTCGCGCCGCAAAGAAGCGCGGACAGCTTGACCCAGATGTCACCGTCGATGAAGGAACGGATGGTACTCGTAATGAACCCAGCAATCGCTGCAAAGAATCGGACGATCCCGGGCTGCCTGGCCGGGATGGCGGCTTTGCTTTTCTCCATGGCTCCCGCGCTCCTTATGTGTTTGTGTAAGGGGTATGAACGAAAGGGCCGCCCTGCGCACCCGATGGTTCATCAAGGCACAGGGCGGCGATAGGGTTATCTGGCTTCAGCCTGGATTACTGCAGGCCAACGGCGGTGATGCCGGCGACGCAGTTGTCCAGCAGGGTCTGCAGATCAATGTTGTCGGGGTTGCCGTTCACGATGATCTTGCCCAGCGCGGCGGCAGCATCCCAGTAGGCCTGGCCCACGCGCTGCACGTCAGCATAAGCGGACTGAGCGGCCAGGGCGGCGATGGCGGGGTTGGCCTGCACAGCCTCGGAAGCGGCGGCGTTGATGTTGGAGGGACCCTGGGAGCGCATTTCGAAGCGCAGGGTCTGGGACTCCTCGTTGGTCATGAAGGCAGCGAAGTCCATGGCGTCGCCCACGTTCTCGGAGTAGGCGTTCACGCCCACCAGCTTGAAGCCGGCGAAGGAGGACATCTGCACCTGCTCACCGTTCACGGTGAAGGTGGGCAGCTTGGCGGCGGCGTAGTTGTCGCCCCAGGTCTCAGCGGCCACGTTGGCATTCCAGGTGCCGGACACGCCAGCGATGATGGAGCCGTCCTTCACGCCAGCCACGAAGGGATCAGAGTCAGCCTCGATGAAGCCGGGGTTGGAGGTCACGGCCAGCAGGGCCTCGACCACCTGCACGCCGGTGATGGGGGTGTCGGTAGCGTTCCAGTTGCAGATGTTGGTCACGCCATCCTCAGACACGGTCATCTCCAGGCCCGCGCCCTTGAAGAAGGAGTAGAAGTACCAGGCGTTGCTCATGGGGAAGCCGACCTTCTTGCCAGCCTCGGCAGCCTTGGCCATCATGCCGTCCAGGGTCTGCACGTCTTCCTCGGTGAAGTACTCCTTGTTGTAGAACATGAAGTAGCCGTTGTCCGCGGTGGCGGGGTAGGCGTACAGGTTGCCGTCAGCGCCGGTAGCGGCGGTCACGGAGCCGGGGGTGTTGGCAGCGATCACCGCTTCGGGATCGATCACGACCTGCTGCAGCGCGCCGGCGTTGTACAGGCTGTTGAACTGGTCGTCCGCGAAGGTGAACACGTCAGCGGCGGCGGTGGGGTCGGTCAGCACAACCTTGGAGCAGTCGCCCTCGGTCTGCACGCCCACTTCGATCTTGTAGGTCTTGTCGGGATTGGCAGCCTGGAAGTTGGCGATGACGGTATTGATCCAGTCAATATCCTCATTGGCGCCGACCCAGACGCGCAGGGAGACTTCCTCGGCCGTGGCGCAGGATGCGACCATCGTCAGCATCATGGTCAGGGCGAGAACCATTGCCAGGAACTTCTTCATGGAAAGATTCCTCCTTAAATATATCTCACGCGGGATGGCCCGCGCGGAGCACAGTAGGGGTGTGGACAGTTAGCCTGTCCAGAAATACCGGCGGCTACTTGCCGCCCTTACCGGACGGATTCCCGCAGGCGGAGGACGCCGTCCACCACCACGTCGGCAGGGGGCGCGTCGTTTTGCAGCATGTCCATCAGCACCCGGACAGATTCCCGGGCGATGTCCTCCACGGGCTGCTCCACCGTGGTCAGGCGGGGGATGAAGTACTTGCCCATCTCCGTGCCGTCAAAGCCGAAGACGCTCACGTCCTCCGGCACCCGACGGCCCAGATCGGAAAGCGCGCGGATCACGCCCATGGCCACCATGTCCGACATGCAGAATACCGCCGTGGCGTCGCTTTCCCCGCTGAAGAAGGCCTTCGCGCTGGCGCAGGCGCCCTCCAGGGAGAAGAGCGTTTCCACATACCGGCTCTCGTCAAAGACGAGCCCGGCATTGCCGAAGGCGTCCAGCACGCCCTGGTAGCGCAGGGAGAGGTTGTCCCCGGCGTCGCGGCTGCCGCCGAACACCGCAA
This sequence comes from Aristaeellaceae bacterium, assembly GCA_051883775.1. Classification (GTDB taxonomy): domain Bacteria; phylum Bacillota; class Clostridia; order Christensenellales; family Aristaeellaceae; genus UBA11524. Next base: position 9,245 of record JBJEUJ010000135.1, read on the forward strand.
TGCTGCGGTGCCCGCAGGAGAGCAGATGCTCCACTGCCTGCCGGGCCATGCCCCGGTCGTCCACCGCCACGGCGCAGGTCTTGGGCAGGCACTCATGGCCGAAGCCGCCAGTGGCGAACACCATGGGAATATCCATGCCCTGAAGCACGCGGGAGCGCTCGTCAATCCGGCTGCCGATAAAGATGAAGCCGTTGACGCGCTTCTCGTGGAACAGGCGGAGGGCTGCCTGGAACTCATCGTCCTTTTCGTCGATGAACTCCATCAGGAACGCCGCCTTGCTGTCCCGGCCATACTGCATCATGGCCTCCGCCAGGGAGGACAGGAAGGGATTCCGCCGGCCGCGCAGGATAATGGCCACCACGTCGCCGTCGGTCTGCTTGAGGCTGCGGGCGTTGGCGTTGCCGACAAAGTGGCAGTCCGCCATGACCTGCTCGACCTTTTCGCGGGTTTCCCGGTTCACATCCGGCCGGTGGTTCAGCACGCGGGAGACTGTCGTCACGCTCACACCGGCCTTGCGGGCAATGTCCTTGATCGTATAAATCTTCATGATGGGGTACCTTCCTTAATACTGGCGGAACCGATTCCGCCATCAGTACCGGCATCGTTGTCGGTAACGTTTTCAACCACAAGACAAGAATATCATAGCTTTGTGCCAATGTCAATAGGAAAAATCAAATTTCTGCTGTGCAATTTTGCTGAAATGCGCGGGATGAACACACGGCAGGGTTTTCGGGCGGAAAAACGTTGGATGGGCAGCGGGAATGCGACAGTTGGGCGGGAAGGATTTGCATTGCCGCCGGGGTGTGCTATAATAGGATGAACAAGGAGGTGACGCCTGTGAGCGAGCAGAAGAATGTGACCGGCCCCCGCCAGCTGTGGAACAGCGCGGTGAAGGCGGTGAAGGGCGAGAACACCAACGCCCTGATCGAGCAGTTTACATCGGAGATGACCCTGGTGGCCGAGGGGCTGTGCGAGGATCAGGCGAGGCTGCGCCAGGCCGTGGACGACGTGCGCCGGGAACAGGACGCCGCGGTTCAGAGCCTGCGCAGCGAGCAGGCGGCCATGGACACCGCCATGCAGGAGAACCAGCGGGATATTGACCGGAAGCTGGAGGACATCAGCCGCCGCCTGGCCGCGCTGGAAAAGAGCAGGGCTGCGGCGCCTGCGAAAACCGAGAAGAAGCGGAACATGAATGTGATCAGCCAGGTGACGGTGCTGGCGGCCATCGTGTGCGGCACATGGCTGCTGGTGACGGTGCTGAACCTGATCGGGTAATGCAGGAGGTACGCATGAAAACCTATGCCGAAATGGTGGCGGAGTACCGCCGCCGCCAGCATGACACGGTGGTGGACGCGCTGGCCACGGGGCTGACGTACATGGATGAAATCGCGGTGGACACCGGCGTGCTGGAGGAGACGGGCCTGCTGACGGAGCTGACGGAATCCGTGTGCACGGCGCTGCCCTTTGCCATCATCGCCGTGGACGAGGGCAGCAAGGTGCTGCTTGGCCGCAAGCCGGGCAAAACCGGCGTGGCGGACGGGGCCTACCGGGCGGTGAAAACCGGGGCGGCCCTGGGCGTGGGCGGCGCGGTGGCCTCCATGGCGGGGTTCTGGGCGGCGCTGCCGGTGACCATGGGGGTGCGGGCGCTGTTCGACCGCTACCGCTCCCGGGCGCTTACGGGGCTGCGGGTGCAGGGGCGCATTAGCCGCCTGAAGGAGCTCAACGCCTTCCTGCGTGAGGCGGACGCCCGCACCACCGATACCCGCACCGCCATGCCCGGGGAGATCGTGGCTGAGGCGGCGGTGGTGGTGGAATGACGCCCTTATCATATCGCCAAGCGAGCGTTCCGGCGGACTTCCGCCGGGACTTTTTCCGTGCTTTTTTCCGTGTAATGCTTTACGCGGCGGCCAAAATACCGTATAATGAAGCATCGTGGCAATGCTGAGCGCAGCGTTTTCCGCGAGGAGATATGGAGGTGCGATGGATGCGATTCACCAAGATGCATGGTATCGGCAACGACT
>JBJEUJ010000135.1:11365-13907 GCA_051883775.1 Aristaeellaceae bacterium
GATATGGAGGTGCGATGGATGCGATTCACCAAGATGCATGGTATCGGCAACGACTATATCTATATCAACTGCTTTGAGGAGCGTGTGGAGGACCCTAACGCCCTTTCGGTGCGCATGAGCAGGCCTCACTTCGGCGTGGGCAGCGACGGGCTGATCCTCATCTGTCCCAGCGATGTGGCGGACTTCACCATGAAGATGTACAACGCCGACGGCTCGGAGAGCGAGATGTGCGGCAACGGCATCCGCTGCCTGGGCCGTTATGTCTACGAGCGGGGGCTGACGAAGAAGACCAGCTTCTCCGTGATGACGGGGGGCGGGCTGAAGCAGCTGGAGCTGAAGGTGAACGGCGGGAAGGTGCAGAGCGTGCGGGTGGACATGGGCTCGCCCGTGCTGACGCCGGAGCTGATCCCCACCACCCTGACGGGGGAAATGGTCATGGGCGCTGCGCTGCATGTGGGCGGCGCGAACTACAAGGTGCACTGCGTATCCATGGGCAACCCGCACTGCGTGGTGTTTGTGAAGGATCCGGACATGGTGAACCTGACGGAGCTGGGCCCGCTGTTCGAGCATCACGAGGCCTTCCCCCGCCGCACGAACACGGAGTTCGTCCAGGTGGTCAGCCGGAATCACCTGCGGATGCGGGTGTGGGAGCGGGGCGCGGGGGAGACCCTGGCCTGCGGCACCGGCGCCTGCGCGTCCCTGGTGGCGGCGGTGATGACCGGCCAGGCGGATCGCCGGGTGACGATGGATCTGCTGGGCGGCTCCCTGGAGCTGGAATGGTCCCCCGAGGATAACCACGTGTATCAGGAAGGCCCCGCGACCTTCGTCTTTGACGGCGAGTGGCTGGACGACTAAGCAAAGAAAGGCTGATGAGACCTATGTTCCATATCAACGATCATTTTCAGAAGCTGCCGGGCTCCTACCTCTTCGCGGAGATTGCCCGCCGGGTGAAGGCGTACTCCGAGGCCAACCCCGGCGCGGACGTCATCCGTCTGGGCATCGGCGATGTGACCCGGCCCCTGGCCCCCGCGGTGATTGAGGCCATGCACAAGGCCGTGGACGAGATGGGCCGCCAGGAGACCTTCCGCGGCTACGGCCCGGACTACGGCTACGACTTCCTGGTCAACGCCATCCGCGAGAACGACTACGCCTCCCGGGGCGTGGAGGTGGCCTACGACGAGGTGTTCATCTCCGACGGCGCCAAGTGCGACGTGGGCAACATTCAGGAGCTGTTCAGCGAGGACGCGGTCATTGCCGTGACCGACCCGGTCTATCCCGTGTACGTGGACAGCAACGCCATGGCGGGCCGCGCGGGCGAGTATCGCGACGGGAAGTGGGATCGTCTGGTGTACCTGCCCTGCAACGCGGAGAACGGCTTTGTGCCCGCCCTGCCGGACAAGCCCGTGGACGTGATCTACCTGTGCTATCCCAACAACCCCACCGGCACCGTGCTGACCAAGGCGCAGCTGAAGGTCTGGGTGGACTGGGCGAAGGCCAACGGCGCGATCATCATCTACGACGCGGCCTACCGCGCCTTCGTGACCACGCCGGACATCCCGCTGACCATCTACGAGGTGGAGGGCGCGAAGGACGTGGCCATCGAGTGCAACTCCTTCTCCAAGACTGCGGGCTTCACCGGCACCCGCTGCGGCTACACCGTGGTGCCCCACACGGTCTTTGGCCTGGACGCCCAGGGCAACAAGGTGGAAATGAACGCCATGTGGAAGCGCCGCATGTCCACCAAGTTCAACGGCGTGAGCTACCCCGTGCAGCGGGCGGCTGCGGCGGTCTACACGGAGGATGGCCAGAAGCAGATCAAGGAGACCATCGACTACTACATGGAGAATGCGCGCATCATCCGTCAGGCGCTGACGGAGGCGGGCTTCACGGTTTTCGGCGGCGTGGACGCGCCCTACATCTGGCTGAAGGTACCGGTGGGCATGACCTCCTGGGAATTCTTCGACCGGCTGCTGAAGGAGTGCAACATTGTGGGCACCCCCGGCTCCGGCTTCGGCCCCAGCGGCGAGGGGTACTTCCGCCTGACCGCCTTCAACACCCTTGAGAAGACCCGTCAGGCCATGGAGCGCATCAAGACCTGGAAGCTGTAAGGGCATTATCAAAGGCCGTCCGTTCATTTGATGAGCGGACGGCCTTTTTGTGTGGGAGGAATTCCTTCCCAGGGAAGGAACTGGGACAAGCCTTCCCCCTTGGGGAAGGTGGCCGAGCGAAGCGAGGTCGGATGAGGTCGCATCCATGCAGGGCTTCGGAACCTGCCGTTTCCAATGCGGACGGCCTTCGGCGTCTGCTCGGAAACTCTCTTGGCTAATGGGGAGACGCTGGGCTGCCGCCCAGACCTGCTTGGGGTTCCACCCCAAACCCCTTGACCCTTTTTCGCTGGCGCGCTCCCGTGGGGTTATGCGGTGATGGCGTTGCCCGTGTAGAGCTGGTAGTACTTGCCCTTCTGGGCGATCAGCTCGTCGTGGGTGCCGCGCTCGATGATCCGGCCCTGCTCCAGCACCATGATGCAGTCCGAGTTGCGCAC
>JBJEUJ010000136.1:0-4494 GCA_051883775.1 Aristaeellaceae bacterium
GGCAACCTGCTCTGGCCCTACGAGAGCCTGGACGTGCACAGCGGCTACATCGCCAGCCTGTCGCTGGTGGACGGCGAGGGCCGGGAGATTTTCCCCGGCACCTGGGGCAACAACGGCGTAGGCTCCGCCTGGGCGGAGTTCCTCTACCCCGCCATCACGGACATGCCGGAGGAGCTGTGGCTTGCGCCCATGGACGCGGGCGCAGCGGATATGACCCAGGCCATCCGTGTGAAGTAACCGACCGGGAGGGCGCGATCAAGCCGCGCTCTCCCCTTTCTTTGGGAAGGCGGCAGCATGAAGAGAATCGCCGTTCTCACCCTCGCCTGGGCCCATCCTGCTGACCACCGCCCGGGCCGAAGGCCCCCTGACCTATGCTCAGCTGAAGCAGGAAGCCGCCCAGGGCTGGCACGAAGCTGTCGGCGGCATGACCTTCGACCTGCCGGAGCAGCGTCTGGACACCGAGCTTGAGTACCTGACCGGTCAGGGGCTGAACGAGGCGGACTGGCTGCTGACCTGCGAAGCGGTGTTCTACGCGGATGTGGACTCCCTGCAGGTGCACGCAGACCTGGGATCGGGACTACTGCTATTTCTGGCTGAACCTGCTGGAGGCGGGGGAAACCGTCATCGCGGACATGCCGCTGTCCTCCCTGGAGCCGGTGAAGGAGGCGCTCCGGCAGAAAGCAGCGTCCGGACAGCTCCAGGACGTGCGGGAGGTGTCGCTGTGGTACGTTCCCTTCCGCACCGGGCCGGAAGCTTATCAGCTGATCCCCGTATGGCGCGTGCTGGCGAAAACCGGGATGCATGGCCGGGATGAGGTCGTCGCCGCCCTCTGGTTCGACGTGCAGCGGGGCGAGCCGATCAGACTGCTGCGCGATGAGCAGGGCTATTCCCTGGTGCATCCTCCGCTGACCTGGGAGGAGGCTCGCTGACACATATGAAAACCCGGCGCGTTCGGCCCTGAAGCCTGACCGCGCCGGGTTCCTTGTTTTTCCGATGGAAGCTTACTCCGCCAGCAGCGTCATTTCCGCCGAGGTGGTGTCCGCGCTGCTCAGGCCCAGCATGATCTCGAAGGCCCCGGGCTCCGCGGCATACGCGCCGGAGGCGGTGTGGAACTTCAGCATCTCCTCCGTCACGTCAAAGACGACCTCCGTCTCCTCGCCGGGGGCAAGGGTCACCTTGCGGAAGGCCTTCAGCTCCTTCACCGGGCGAACACAGGAGGCAAAGCGGTCGTGGATGTACAGCTGCACGGTTTCCTCGCCGGCACGGTCGCCGGTGTTGCGCAGGGTAGCCCGAGCCTGCACCGTTTCGCCGGGGCGCAGGGTATTCGCGGACAGCGTGACCTGGCCCAGGTGGAAGGCCGTGTAGGTCAGGCCGAAGCCGAAGGGATAGGCCGGGGCGTTCAGCGTATCGCGGTAGGCGCTGACAAACAGGCTGTTCCCGATGGTATCGGGGATCTTGGGCCTGCCGGTGCTGAAGGCGTTGTAGTACACCGGGCACTGGCCCACCGTCCGGGGGAAGGACATGGCCAGCTTGGCCGTAGGCGCGGCCTCGCCATAGAGCAGCCTGGCGATGGCGCTGCCCCCCTCCGTGCCGGGATGCCAGGCGTACAGAATCGCGTCCGCTTCCTGCTCCACCTCCGTCAGCACCTGGGGACGGCCGCCGAACACCACCAGCACCAGCTTCTTCCCCAGGGCGCTGAGGGCATGGATCAGCCTGCGCTGCACCGGCGGCAGGGCGATGTCCGCCCGGGACGCGCCCTCGCCGGAATCCTGGGCCAGTTCACCCACGCAGGCCACAATGACCTCCGCGTCCCTGGCAGCCTCCACCGCCTGGGGAATCATGCTCTCGTCCGTGGCCAGCAGCTCCGCGGAGCAGCCCGCCGCTGTGGGAACGCTGCGGCCCAGCAGTCCTTCGACGCCCTCCCGCACCGTGACCGTATCCGCCCCACGGCCCACGCAGCCCCAGGCGCCGATCAGGTTCTTCTCCGTCGCAAAGGGGCCGACAAGCGCCACGGGCATATCCTTCGCCAGGGGCAGCACGCCGCCATTCTTCAGCAGCACGCAGGCCTTTTCGGCAGCCTTCCTGGCCAGCGCGCGATGCTCCGCCGTGGGAAGCATTTGCGCCCTGGCCTCGTCAATGCCCGTCTCAGGATCGTCGAACAGGCCCAGCCGGTTCTTCAGCTGCAGCACGCGCTTCACCATCCGGTCGATGGTCGCCTCCTTCACCCGGCCCTCCCGCACCAGCTCCTCCAGGTGATGCACATAGCTGGTGGAGACCATCTCGATGTCCACCTCGTTGTTCAGGGCAATTTCCGCGCAGTCCTTCTCCGTGGCGGCATAGCCGTGGTTGATCATCTCCAGGATGGCGTTGTAGTCGCTGATGACCAGACCGTCAAAGCCCCATTCCTTCCGCAAAAGGTCGATCAGCAGCTCCCGGTGGGCGTTGACGGGAATGCCGTTCAGGGCGTTGAAGGAGGTCATGACCATGTCGGTCTTTTCCGCCACGCAGGCCTCGTAGCCCCGGAGGTAGTACTCCCGCAGGGTGTGCTCGCTCACGTCGGTGGTATTGTAGTCCCGTCCGCCCTCCGCCGCGCCATAGGCCGCGAAGTGCTTCACGCAGCAGGCAATGCCGCCCTTGTGATAGCCGCGCACATAGGCCCGGCTCATCAGCCCGCTCAGGTACGGATCCTCGCCGGAGGACTCCATCACCCGGCCCCAGCGGGCGTCCCGCACCAGGTCCGCCATGGGCGAGAAGGTCACATGCACGCCGTTGGCCTTCGCCTCGTCCGCCGCCATCACCGCGCATTCCTCCACCAGATCGGGGTCAAAGGAGCAGGCCATGGCCAGGTTCACCGGGTAAATGGTGCGGTAGCCGTGGATCACGTCCTGCATCAGCAGGAGGGGCACGTCGCTGCGCTCGTTATGGCTGCGGTGGGCGGCAAGGGCCGCCTGCGCGCCGGTGAAGTTCAGCGCGGAGCCCACGCCGTCCACATCCGCCTGGGTCAGGCCCTCGCTGCCGGTGCTGCCGGTCACGGCGGCGTCCCGGTCAACGCAGACGGTGGACGCCGTCACCTGCGCCAGCTGCCTCGCCTTGTCCTTGAGGGTCATCCGGGAAATCCGTTCATCCAGCTGCTGCTCGCTCAGCATGATGCTTCTTCCTTTCTTCTTTGGCTTATGCTTTCACATGGAACACCGCGCACTCGTAGGGCGCGTAGATTCCGCTTGCGTCCCGGCGGCCCAGGCTGCTCAGGGCAGCCTCGTCGCAGGCGAAGGGCAGCTCGATGCGCTGCTCAGCTTCAAAGTTGCATACCACCACCCACCTGTCCCCGTCCAGGGTGCGGGTGTAGATGAAATGCCCGTCCTCCGGCCCGGACAGGTTCTCAAACGCGCCGTCCAGGAAGGCCGGGGTGTTCGCCCGCAGCCTGAGCAGCGCCTGATAGAACCGGAACACCGATTTCTCCGAAGCCAGATCGCTTTCCAGGTTGATCTCCCGGTACCGGCTGTGCAGGGGAATCCAGGGCTTTGCCTTGGAGAACCCGCCGCCCTCGCCGCCGTTCCAGGCCATGGGATGCCGGGCGTTGTCCCGGCTGCCGAAGCTGATCCGGGCCACGGCCTCCTCCGGTGACATGGTCTGGCAGAACTCCCGGTAGGTGTTGACGCTCTCAATATCATCGAAGCAGTCAATGCTGTCATAGTGGGCGGAGGCCAGGCCGAACTCCTGCCCCTGGTAGATGAAGGGCACGCCCTTGAGCAGGTAGAACATGGCTGCCAGGCACGTGGCGGATTCATAGCGCTTCGCTCCGTCGTCCGCCGCCCGGGAGATCAGCGGGGCGTTGTCATGGTTGTCGGTAAAGAGGCTGTGGAGCAGGTCGTATCGGGCGGTCTTTTCCTGCCAGCCCACCAGCACGTCCCGCACCGTGCGCAGGCTGTCGGGCTTGGGGTTGAACTTGCCGTCCCGCCCGCAGTCCAGGTGGTCGAACTGGAACAGCGTGCAAAGCTCCCCCCGGTCGGCGGCACAGTGGCGGCGCATCTCCTCAATGTCATCCACCCAGCACTCGCCCACGGTGAACAGCTTGGCCGTCTTTTCCCGCCCGAACAGCGCGTGGATGAACTCATGCAGCCTGGGCCCAAAGCAGTTGCGGCCCGCCTCGAAGTCCTTCGATATCTGGTCGATCACGTCCACCCGGAAGCCGTCCACACCCATGTCCACCCAGAAGTCCACCACGTCCTGCATGGCCTTGACCACGGCGGGGTTGTTCCAGTTCAGGTCGGCCTGGCTCACGGCGTAGGAATGCAGGTAATACTGCCCCCGCATCTCATCATAGGCCCAGGCGCTGCCCCGGAAGCAGCTCTCCCAGTCGTTGGGAATCTCGTCGAACCAGTAGTAGAAGTCGCTGTAAGGGTTGTCCCGGCCCTTGCGGGATTCCTGGAACCAGCGGTGGGCGGTGGAGGTGTGGTTGGGCACCAGATCCATGATGATCTTCATGTCCCGGGC
>JBJEUJ010000136.1:4594-13901 GCA_051883775.1 Aristaeellaceae bacterium
GGGCGGTGGAGGTGTGGTTGGGCACCAGATCCATGATGATCTTCATGTCCCGGGCGTGCATCTCGGCGATGAGACGCTTCATGTCCTCCATGTTGCCGAACTCGTCCATGATGTCCCGGTAGTCGGAGATGTCATAGCCGTTGTCGTCGTTGGGGCTCTTGTAGCAGGGACAGAGCCAGATGGCGTTCACGCCCAGCTCCTTCAGGTAGTCCAGCCTGCTCGTCACGCCGGGCAGATCGCCGATGCCGTCGCCGTTGGTATCCATGAAGCTGCGGGGGTAGATCTGATAGATCACCAGGCGCAGGCAGTCCTGAAATTTCTGATTCAGCATGATTGATTCCTCCTTGTCCTTCCTCAGCGCAGGTCCTCCACATCGTTCCAGTCCCGGGCCAGCATGCGGTCGTACTCCTCGTCGGTGATGGTGAGGATGGTGCCGTGCTTGAAGCCGTAGGGGAAGCTGAACGCCTCGTCCGAGCGGACGAACTGCCCGCTCTTCAGGCTGGGCGCGACAAAGGGCACATACCCCTGCCCCGCGCCCTTCACGCCGTAGTAGTCGATGAACAGACACCAGCGGCCGTCATCCAGGCGGACGGCGGTGGGCGCCTCGTACAGGCCCTCCTTCACCACGCTCATGGCCTTGTCGAAGGCCTCCACCCGGGTGAAGGGGCCGGTCACATGCTCGGACACCAGCTCGATGACACGGGCGGGGTTCCTGTCGTTCTTGACGAACAGGTAGTATTTCCCATCCTCCTCGTACATGGCGGAGTCGATGCACCCGCAGCTTTCCGGGCGGTAGAGCAGCTCCGGCGCGGTGTAATGGACAAAGTCCTTCGTCCGGCTGTAATAGATGCCCTGGCGGGTGAAGTGTGTGCTGCTGTGGTTGGAGGACCAGTGCAGCACGTAGTCCTCATGCTCCGGGTCATAGATGATGTCCGGCGCCCACAGGCAGCCGAAGTTCTCATCCCCCAGCTGAATCAGCTCCTCCTCCGACCAGTGGGTCAGGTCATCCGACCACCAGTGGGCCAGGGCCTTGCTGCCCAGGGTCGACACCTTCTTCCAGGTATGCTCGTACCTGCCCCGCATGCCGTAGGCCAGGGACAAATCCGTGGCGAAAATATGGAAGCGCCCCGTGGCCCTGTCCCGGACGATGGTCATGTCCCTAACGCCATGGTCGCCATAATACGCCCACAGCACAGGCTGACCGCCGTTCAGCGCCTCCCAGTGGAAGCCGTCCCGGCTCAGGCCAAAGTAGACCTGTTCCCCGTCGGGGGAGGTTTTCTCGCGGAAATGCACAAAGAGGTAGCAGCTCATCCGTATACGTCCTTTCATCATGCTGTTGTCCGGGAAGGAGCGGCCCCTTCGCCGGCCTGTACGCTGCTTACCCTATTCCACACAGGCCCCGCGAAATCCTTGCGGTCAGCACGGTTCCCGCGCAGGATTTTCGCAGGCTTCCCGGCATGGAAAAGGGCTCGGAACCCTATTTGAGGATTCCGGGCCCTGTCAAGCGTCACAGCCCCACCGCTACGGCCCGGCCGGAGGTTCTCAGCGCCTCCCTGGCCAGGCTGCCGCCGTCCAGCACCAGTTTCCCGTTGACAAACACCTTCTCAATGCCGAAGGCCCTTTCCTGATCCGGCACGGCCCTACGGAGCGCATCCTCATTGAACACGGTCAGATCCGCGTAATACCCCGGGCGGAGGTAGCCCCGCTCCGGCAGCCGGAAGCGATCCGCCGTGGCGCCGGTCATCCGGCGGATGGTGTTGGGCAGCGTGTCGCCCGTGCCCTTCACCGCATCCTGCAGGAACTTGGGGAAGCAGTCGTAGATGGCGGGATTCTGCACACCGTGAGGCTCCACCCAGGCGTCGGTCATGTACAGGCAATGCTCGTTGCGCTCAAAGTCGCTGATGATCTCCCGCGTGCTGTAAGGGCCCATGTTCACCCGGCCCTTGAAGCCGCTGCGTTCGCAGAGCATCAGGTAAGCCTTCAGGTCGGAGAGCTGCTCCATCTGTGCGATCTCATGCACGGTCTTGCCCTCATACCGCTCGTATCCCGGGCCGATGTATGCCACCTGGATGTCCTTGAACCCGAAGCCCAGCAGCAGGCTGGAGGCATGCACCAGCACGCTCAGCTTCAGACGGTTGAGGGGCTTCCTGCGCTCCTCCAGGCTCATGGCCTGATACCACGCCGGGAGGATCACCGTGATCACCGATACGCCCAGCGTCTCGTCGTAAATGTCGAACATGGCGTCCACACCCTGGGCGCGCAGACCGTTCATGATGGTGAGGAACTCCGCCTTGTCCCGGAAGGAGCGGCGGCCCACAAAGATGGCGTGGGAGTACTGCAGCTTCAGCCGGGTGCCCCGGGCAATGTCCGCCAGCTCGTCCAGGGCGCGCAGCAGGTGCGAGCGACCCAGCAGCTCCGGGTAGGCCATGGATACCGCGGAATTCGCCCGGGGATGCACCGTCAGCGGCCGGTCGTAGCGCAGGCACAGCTCCGCCACCTTCTTCAGCTCATCCTTCTGCGCGTACAGCCCCGGCTCGTACATCAGCCCCAGGGAGAGCCCCGCCGCGCCCTGCCTGAGCGCCTTCTCCAGGAGGGCCAGCATGTCGGCCTCCTCCTGCGCCGTCAGGGGACGGCTGGCGTTTCCGGCCACTGCCGCCCGGGCCGTGCAGTGGCCCGCCAGCAGCGCCATGTTGCAGGGCATGCTGCGGTCCACCGCCGCGAAGTAGTCCGACACAGCGCCGTATTTCCCCGTGGCATTCTCAAAGCCGAACAGCCCGCCGCCGAACTTGTCCGTATGGGGGCACCCCTCCTCAAAGCCCACGGCGGACAGCCCGCAGTTGCCCGCCACGAAGGTGGTGATACCCTGGCGCAGGAAGGGCTCGAAGTACATGAGCGGCTCTGTGTTGATGGCGAACCAGTCGTTGTGGGAGTGGGCGTCAATGAAGCCCGGAGCCGCCGACAGCCCCGTCAGATCAAGCACCTGCTCCCCCGGCAGGGGCGTCATCTCCCCGCCCACCGCCAGGATCCTGTCACCCTCCACGCGGATGTCGCCCGCAGCGGGCGCGGCACCGCTGCCGTCATAAATGACGGCGTTCTTCAGCAGCATGGTCATCCCTTCCTCCGCATCTTCTCTGCGTTAGCGCAGCATTCTGATAAAGAATTCGCGGCAGGGACGCTGTTTTCCTGCATGACAAAGGGCGGAACGCCTCCGCGTCCCGCCCTTTGCCGCGCAGAGCCTCCGTTGCCCACGCTGCAGCGCCATCAGCGCGCAGCACGGTTTTTCCGCCTGTCCATCAGCCGGAAGAATTTGTTGGGAATCTCGAACACGAACACGATGCCCAGCACAATGGCGATGGCGGCCTTCACCGCCACAAACCCGCTGCTGACCGCCTGTCCCATCTGGCCCGTCACCAGGTAATAGCTGGTCCAGTAGATGCCCGCGCCGGGCACCAGGGGGAAGATGCCGGAAATGAGGAACACCGTCACCGGGCAGCGCTCCCGCACCGCCCGCAGCCGGGAGAGCAGAATCACCAGCACCGTGGCAAAGAAGGTAGCCTCCGTGGCCGTGGCCCCCACAAAGGCCATCAGCGCCTCGTAGAGCAGCCATCCCGCGCCGCCGATGAATCCGCAGCTGATGAAGTACTTCCTCGGCACGCCAAAGAGCAGCGCAAAGGCGATGGTACCCGCGAAGGCCAGCACTGTCCGCACAATCACAGCAGCACACCTCCCGCCACGCGCTGATACACCGTGAACATCACGCCCACGCCGATGGCGATGCACAGGAACACCAGAATGGCATCCAGCAGCCGCACCGCGCCGGAGATGTAGTCTCCGTCGGCAATATCGCGGATGCCGTTGGTGAAGGGCACCCCCGGCACCAGGGGGATGATCGCGCCGATGATCATGTGGTTCATATCCTTGCCCAGGCCCAGGCGGTAGAGCAGGATGCAGATCAGCGTCACCAGCGCGCCGCCCAGGAGGTTGGCAACGATCTTGCTCATTTGCTGCTTCCCTGACCACAGCACAAACATGTACAGCAGGAAGCCCGCAATGAACGCCGCCACGCAATCCGCCGCGCCCCCGCCGAACAGCCCGCAGAAGCACGCGCTGCCCACTCCGGAGGCCAGCATCTGCACCAGGGGCGGCTCGCCGGGCATCTGCCGGATCTCCCGCAGGCGCTGCCGGGTTTCCTCCAGGGTGTAGTTGCCTGCCTCGATCTCCCGGGAAAGCTGGTTGACCGCCACCACCCGGTTCAGCTGCGCGCACTTGACCGGGATGTGCTGCACCCGGGCGTACTGCCCGCCCCGCTGCCCGGGCTTGCAGTCCCCCGTGGTGAAGATCCCGTTGCTCAGCACAAAGAACTCCTTGCGCTCCACGCCATAGTGGGCCGCAATGCGCTCCATGGTTTCCTCCACGCGGAAGATTTCCGCGCCGTTCTCCAGCAGGATGTGCCCGGCCTCCATGGCTGTCTCCAGCACCTCGCGGTCGTCCGGGCATTCCAGCTGCGGCTTTGCCTCCTGAGCCTGATTCATCCTTTGTCACTCGCTTCCGACCTATGCTCCATATGCGTCCGCAGCGTGCGCCATTGCACCTGCGCCGTTCCAAATCCGTCCCCCATTATAGCAAAGCCCGGCCCCTGCATGCAATATCTTTCCCGCGGACAAACGGAAAAAGAACCGTCCGGGCCATGCCGGATGCGGACGAAGGGACATGCTGCCATCATTGTCCATTGCCAAAACCGCAGCAAAGCACTATAATACTGGATAGATGCGCATAACCCGTCTGCGGCGATGACATCACAAAGGATATTTTGCCAGGAAGGAAGGCGAATCCATTTGAAAAAATGGATCATGAAAATCTTCGGCGAGGCTTTTTCCCTCTCCAGCGACACCGCGTCCCAGGAGGAGATTTACAGCCGGCTGGTGGACAGCGCCACCATCAAGGGCACCAACATGTGCGTGCTGATTCTGGCCATCCTGATCGCCTCCATCGGCCTGAACATGAATTCCACCGCCGTGATCATCGGCGCGATGCTCATTTCACCCCTGATGGGCAGCATCCTGGCCGTGTCCTACGGCTTTGCCTCCGGCGACCTGCAGCTGTCGCGCAAGTTCTTCCTGGGCTTCCTGATGCAGATCATCATCAGCCTGCTGACCTCCACGCTGTACTTCAGCATCACCCCCATCTCCAATTCCACCTCCGAGCTGCTGGCCCGCACCAACCCCACCATCTGGGACGTGCTGATCGCCTTCTGCGGCGGTCTTGCAGGGTGCATCGGTCTTACGCGGAAGGAAAAGTCCAATGTGATCCCCGGCGTGGCCATCGCAACGGCGCTGATGCCGCCCCTTTGCACCGCGGGCTACGGCCTGGCCACCGCCCAGTACAAGTACTTTTTCGGCGCGTTCTACCTCTTCACGCTGAACACCTACTTCATCTGCCTGGCCTCGGTCATTGTGCTGCTGATTCTCAAGGTGCCCCAGCGGGCCATTGTGGCGGAGCAGACCCGCAAGAAGGCCATGCGCCGCATTGTCATTTCCACCGTCATCGTGCTGATCCCCAGCCTGCTTTTCGGCGCGCGGCTGATCCGGGAAAATGACATCACCGGCTTTGAGGAGCAGGCGCACATGGAGATGCAGGAGCTGGGCGACGAGGCGACCATCCTCTTCCCGCAGGTGTCCAGCATCTCCATCAGCACGGGCTTCGCCTACCGCGCAGGCGAGGTCAGCGACGAAAACACCATGCTCGTCACCCTGCGCACCCCCCTGTCCGCCGAGCAGGAAGGCGCTCTCCGTGCCTGGCTGGCCCGACGCTATCCCATGGTGGACAGCATCGCGCTCTCCCTGGAAAACTGAGGCGCCCACCGCACACATCATGAATGGAGGCATGCATCATGAAGCAACCGAAGAGTCTTGTGCAGCTGAAAAGCGTTGGCGGCGGCCTGCTGGGCAGCCTGTGCGAAATCGCCGTGGGCATTCTGCTGCTGGTGAATCCCACACTGTTCACCTCCACCATCATCATCGTCGTGGGCTTCGGCCTGATCCTGATGGGCCTGCTGAGCATGGTCCACTACTTCCGCACACCGGCTGCGGAGGCTGAGAAGGAGCAGAACCTGGTCAAGGGCCTGATGCTGGCAGGCGTGGGCATTTTCTGCGCGGTGAAGTCGGAATGGTTCCTGTCCACCTTCCCCGTGCTGACCCGGCTCTACGGCGTCGCCATCCTGGCCATCGGCCTGAGCAAGGTACAGTGGACGGTGGACGGCCTGCGGATGAAGCGTGCCGGCTGGTACTGGGCGGGGCTCAGCGCGCTGGTGACGCTCATCTGCGCGGCGGTGATCCTGTCCAACCCCTTCGGCAGCGGGCAGGCGCTGTGGATTTTCACCGGCGTGAGCCTGATGGCCGAGGCTGCGCTGGACATGCTGGCCATCCTGTGGAAGGGCAAGTCGCCCGCCGGTGCGCCTGCGCCCGCCCAGAGCGCTGAAAAAAACAGCGGCAAGCCCTCCACCTGAGCTTCCGTTGACATTGGGTTGACCATCATCGGCTATGATAACAGACAGTACAATCCCTGCATGAAGGAGAGGTGATTGCCATGCAGGATCCTGATTTTCTCCTGCGCGACCAGCTTCAGGCCATGTCCGACGAGGAGGCCGTCGCCTGGCTGTACGATCAGTCGCAGAAGTTCATGCGGCTGATGGCCTACTACCGCTGCGCCATGATGGAGGTGGAAACCAAGTTCAACGTCCTCAACGAGGAATTCTCCCTCCAGCACGACCGCAACCCCATCAGCAGCGTGCGCTCCCGGCTCAAGTCCCCCCGCAGCATCCAGGAGAAGCTCAAGCGCAAGGGCCTGCCCCTGACCATCGAAGCCATTGAGGACAACCTGAACGACGTGGCCGGTGTGCGCGTCATCTGCTCCTTCCCGGAGGACGTGTGGCTCCTGGCCGACGCCTTCCTCAAGCAGGACGACGTGACCCTCATCGAGCGCAAGGACTACATCAGCCATCCCAAGCCCAGCGGCTACCGCAGCCTCCACCTGATTATTTCCGTGCCCATTTTTCTTGCGGATGAGAAGCGCAGCATGAAGGTGGAGGTGCAGCTGCGCACCATCGCCATGAACTGCTGGGCCTCCCTGGAGCATCAGCTGCGCTACAAGAAGGATCGGGAATTCTCCGACCAGATGGCTGCCGACCTGGCCCTGTGCGCGCGCCTGAGCGCGGAGCTGGACCTGCGCATGGACAACCTCCGCCGGGCCATTGAGAAGGGCGACTACCAGCCCTACCGGGAGCCTGACGGCGGAGGAAAATGCTCCTCCCCGCCCATGCCCTGACCCCCACTGATCCCGTTTATCGCTTATGATCTGGTGAATGTTATGATCAAGCTGCTTGCCATTGATATGGACGGAACCTGCCTGAACACCCGCAAGCGCATCACCGCCGCCACGCTGAACGCCTTATCCGACGCGGCGGCGCGGGGTGTGGAGATCGTCCCCACCACGGGGCGGGCCCTGACCTGCCTGCCCCATCAGCTGGCGGGGTGCGGATGCTATCGTTATGTCATCAGCTCCAACGGCGCGCGGGTCACCGATACCCGCACGGGGGAAACCCTGCACGCCTGTCTGATGCCCTGGGACAGGGCGCTGAGCATCCTGACTGCCTGCGACGGCCCCGGCGTGGGGCTGACAGCCCATGTGGACAACGAGTTTCTCCTGCAGGGCAGGGCGCTGGCGGTCATGGGCCGGATGGTCTACGGCGAGGATGCTGCCCGGGCCCGCACGGTGCCGTCGCTGTCCGCCCTGCTGGAGGCGGAGCATGCCGGCGTGGAGGAGCTGCAGCTGTTCTTCCTGCGCAGGGGCGCACGCCCGCAGGTACACTCAGCACTGGCGAATGAACCGGCGTGCAGCCTTTCCTTCAGCGGGCAGTATGTGGAGATCAGCGAGGACGGCGCGACCAAGGGCGCGGCCCTGGCCATGCTGGCCCAACGCCTGGGCATCGCCCGGGAGGAAATCGCCTGCATCGGCGACAGCGACAACGACCTTACCATGTTCGACAGCGCGGGCCTGCGCTTCGCCATGGGAAACGCCGTGCCTGCACTGAAGGCCCGGGCGGATGTGATCCTGCCCGACAACGACCAGGACGGCGTGGCCCAGGCCATCCGCCAGCACCTGATGCATGAATAACGGCCTGCCTGTATGCCTGGCAGGCGCAAGGAGTGACACCATGAACCTTTCCCAATGGATGAACAACATGGAGCGCAAGCTGGGCCGCTACGCCATCCGCAACCTGATGACCATCATCGTTATGGGCATGGCGGCGGTCTTCGCCATTGACACCTTTACCCCCCTGAACCTGAGCGGGCTGCTGGCCTTCAGCAAGGCGGCGGTCATGCGGGGACAGATCTGGCGGCTGATCACCTTCATCTTCATTCCGCCGGATTCCAGCCTGCTGTTCATTGTGTTCGCGCTGTATTTCGACTGGCTGGTGGGCAATGCGCTGGAGAACCAGTGGGGCGCCTTCCGCTTTAACCTGTACTACCTGTGCGGCATGCTGGGCACCATCCTGGCCGGGTGCATCACCGGCTACGCCACCAACTACTACCTGAACCTGTCGCTGTTCCTGGGCTTCGCGCTCATGTACCCGGACTTCCAGGTGAATGTGTTCTTCATCCTGCCGGTGAAGATGAAGTACCTGGCGCTGCTCTCCGCTCTGGGGCTGGTGTACAGCCTGGTGGTGGGCACCATGGCCACCCGCATCGCCCTGTTGATGGCCATGCTCAACGTGGCGCTGTTCTTCGGCGGCGATCTGGTGACCCGCATCAAGGACATGATCCGCCGTTACCGCTGGAAGCAGTCCTTCCGGAAATAACCCTAACGCAAGCAAAGCGGCCGTACCGCTGCCTCCCCCACGGAGACACGGCACGGCCGCTGTTTTTGTCTTTCAGCATCGCTCCGCCTGCGGGGCGGACGGGGTGGCAGCTGCCCTGCGCTCCCGGCGGGCCTGCACCCACTCCCGCAGCAGCTGGTAGATCACCGCGAACAGCGGCACGAACAGCAGCATGCCAATCACGCCCATCAGCCCGCTGCCCAGGGTGATGGCCACCAGCACCCACAAAGACGGCAGACCCACGCGCTTGCCCATGACCCGGGGATAGATCAGGTTGCCCTCGATCTGCTGGAGGATGATGATCATCAGCACGAAGCCCAGGGCCTTGCCCAGGCCGTCGCTGGCCAGAATCATGATCGCGCCCGCAATGGCGGACACCCACGCGCCGATGATGGGCACGAAGGCCATGAGCATCACCAGCGCGCTGATGGC
>JBJEUJ010000137.1:0-2599 GCA_051883775.1 Aristaeellaceae bacterium
CTGATCGTCACGGCGGTGGGCCTGTGCGGCGTGTTCCTGGTGCTGCTGCTCTTCTTCCTGATGATCAAGATCATGCAAAAAGTGCTCAAGTGAGCGTCAAAAAAGTGGCCTGAGGGCCGCTTTTTTGAGTTTGGCACTCGCTCGCTGGTCGGCTGGCTTCGCCAGCCTCCCGGCCGCTCGCTCGTGTAAGGAAGCGATTTTGCAGAGCAAAATCGCGCGAAGGCTGACGCGCATGTCGTCAGCCTTCGATCACAGTCTGCCGACGGCGGATTACTGGAACGGATAGATGACTTGTTGCGCTACCGCAAAATGTCCCGTTCCCCACTGCGAACGGGCATCTGCTGACCCGCCCCTCCCCGCGCATACCGCCTATCCTGCGGCATGCGCATTTTTCTTTCTCGCCCTGTTGACAAGGCCGATCATTTTGTATATACTGTGCATGTCTGATATATACAGACAAGGAGGCTTCCCTGCATGAACATCATCATCAGCAACGCTGACGGCAAGCCCATCTACGAGCAGATTGCCGCGCAGATCAAGCATGCCATCCTCACCGGCGAGCTGCAGCCCGGGGAGATGCTGCCCTCCATCCGCACGCTGGCCCGGGATCTGCGCATCAGCGTCATCACCACCAAGCGCGCCTATGACGAGCTGGAGGCGGAGGGCTGCATCAACACGGTGGCAGGGAAGGGCTGCTTTGTGGCGGAGGGCAACGACGGGCTCCTGCGGGAAGCGCACCTGCGGGAGATCGAAGCGCACATGCAGGAGATTCTCCGCCTGGCGCGCCCCTGCCGCCTCACCACGGACGACCTGATCGCCATGCTTCGACTGCTGGAGGAGGACAACAAGCCATGACCGACGCTATTACCGTACAAGGTCTGTGCAAGCAATACTCGCAATTTTCCCTCAGGGATGTAACCTTTTCCCTGCCTGCCGGGTGCATCATGGGTCTGGTGGGCGAAAACGGCGCGGGCAAATCCACGCTGATCCGCCTGATCATGAACGCCACCCGGGCAGACGCGGGCCGTGTCGCCGTGCTGGGCAAGGACAATCAAAGCCCCGACTTCCAGGCTGTGAAGGAGGACGTGGGCGTGGTGCTGGACGAGGCCTTCTTCCCGGAGGTGCTGAACCCCACGGACATCGGGAAGGTCATGGCCCTGACCTACCGCCGCTGGGACGTGGCGCAGTACGCCCGGTACCTGGAGCAGTTCTCCCTGCCGGCCAGGCAGCCCTTCAAGGAATTCTCCCGGGGCATGAAGATGAAGCTGGCCATTGCGGTGGCGCTGTCCCACGCGCCCCGGCTGCTGCTGCTGGACGAGGCCACCTCCGGCCTGGATCCCCTGGTGCGGGACGAGATTCTGGAGGTGTTCCTGGACTTTGCGAGGGCGGAGGATCACGCAGTGCTGCTGTCCTCCCACATTGTCAGCGACCTGGAGAAGATCTGCGACTACATCGCCTACCTGCACAAGGGGCAGCTGCTGCTGTGCCAGGAGAAGGACCGTCTGCTGGAGGAGTACGCGGTGGCGCGGCTGACGCGGGAGCAGCTGGCCCTGCTGCCCGAGGGGGCCCTGCTGGGCCTGCGGGAGACGCCCTACTTTGCCGAGGCGCTGGTGAAGCGGGAGCAGCTGCCCCCGTCCATCCGGCCGGAGCATGCCACCCTGGAGGAGATTCTGCTGCTGCTGGTGAAGGGAGTGAACTGACATGAAGGCGCTGCTGCTCAAGGATTTCCTGACCCTTTCTCGCTATCTGCGCATGGCGCTTCTGTTCGTTGTGATCTTCGCGTGCATCCCCGGTGGAAGCATGGCGGCCTATGCGCTGGTGTTCGCCGGGATGATTCCCCTGACTGCCCTGGCGTATGATGAGCAGTCCAAGTGGCCCCGTCTGGCCGCCATGATGCCCTACACCCCCCGTCAGCTGGTCATGAGCAAGTATGTGCTGGGGTACATCATGCTGGGCGGCGCCATCCTGCTGTCCGTCTTCTCCACGGTGGCGGCCACGCTGGTGCGCGGCGAAGCCCTTGACCCTGGCGCGCTGTCCTCGCTGGTGATTCTGGCCTGTATTGCCGCCCTGATTCTGGCCGTGACCATGCCGCTCATCATGCACTTTGGCGTGGAGAAGGGGCGTCTGGTGATGCTGGTGGGCGTGGCCGCCATTGTGGGCATCACGTTCGCGCTGGGGGAAAATGACGGTCTGATGGCCGCCATGGATGCATCGCTCGTCACCGTCACGGCAGTCTTCCTGGTGGTGTGCGTGGCGGTCAACGCGCTGTCGATTCTCCTGTCCGTCAGGATTTATGACCGGAAGAACAGGCAGTGAGCCATGCTGGCTTTGTTGGGGCGTGCGGAGGTGCTTCGCACGTCCCTTTTGTCTGCGCGTAGAAACGGTCGCTGCGATGCGGCTGCGTGAACCTGCCGTTTCCAACGCGGGCGGCCTTCGGCGCCTGCTCGGAAACTCTGTTGTCTCTGGAGGAACGCTGGGCTGCCGCCCAGACCTGCGCAGGGGCGCGGCCCCTGCACCTCGCAAGGGGCATCGCCCCTTGACCCTTTTTCGCTGGCGCGCTCCATGGAAGTATGCGAAAAATGTGCGCGCCCCTTTTCTT
>JBJEUJ010000138.1:0-2598 GCA_051883775.1 Aristaeellaceae bacterium
GTATACCATAGATGAATATGAAAGTAAAGTTTTATTAGTTACAAACTACTACGGTGATATTGCTGTAAACAATAATTTGCCGATCCATGCGTTATTCCGATACGCTGATTTCTTTGATGTTGATTTCGTTCCCTTTCACAAGCCAGGTGCGCTCGCTGCCGCAGCGGGGGCAGATCCGGCCGTGAGCCACGGTGGGGTAGTCCTCCCCGCAGCCGTCGCAGTGGGTCACGGCGGGAAGGGTCTCCACCTCCATCCGGCAGCGGGTCAGCAGAGGATTTTTCCGGGCGGCCCAGGCCCAGCAGTCCGTGAGATAATCGGGGATCACTGCCGAGACCTCGCCCACCTCCATGGTGACGGAGTCGATGGATGGGAGGTTATTGTCCTTCGCCACCTGCTCCAGGGTGTCGATGATGTGGTAGACGATGCCCAGCTCGTGCATTTAATTGCCCTTCTTCCCGGAGAATTTAATCTTAATGGCCTGCTTGGCGCCGTTTGCGAGAATGTACTTCAGCTTCTCCTCGCTGGCCACCATGGTGCTGCACTCCGGGTGCTCCCGGTGGAGCTTGATGGCGCCGAATTCGCACTTGGTGGTGCACACGCCGCAGCCGATACACTTGTTGGGGTCCACCACGGAAGCGCCGCAGCCCAGGCACCGGGCGGTTTCGATCTTCACCTGCTCCTCGGTGAAGGGGAGCTTGGGATCCCGGAAGGAGCGCTTGCCGGAGAGGGAACTATCCACCCCGGGAATCTGCCGGGAGGCGTTGTCGTACTGCTCCACCTTGATATTTTCCTTGTCCAGGGCGATGAAGTCCCGGCGGTTGCGGCCGATGGTCAGGCTGGAGTGGGGACGGACGAACCGGTGGATGGAGATGGCGCCCTCCCGGCCCGCCGCGATGGCGTCAATGGCGAACTTGGGGCCGGTGTACACGTCGCCGCCCACGAAGATGTCCGGCTCCGCGGTCTGGTAGGTCAGCTTGTCGGCCACCGCGCCATTGCCCCGGCCCAGCTCCACCCGGGAGCCTTCCAGCAGGCTGCCCCACTGGATGCTCTGGCCGATGGACAGGAACACCCGGTCGCAGGGGACGGTTTTGCAGTCGTTTTCGTCATAGCGGGGGCTGAAGCGGCCGTCCTCGTCCCAGACGGACACGCAGCGCTTGAATACGATTCCGGTGACGCGGCCGTTTTCCGTGAGAATCTCCTTGGGTCCCCAGCCGCAGTCCAGGCGCACGCCGTCCTCCGCGGCCTCGGTCAGCTCTTCCTCGGAGGCGGGCATCTTGTCCCGGGGCTCCAGGCAGAACATGGACACGCTTTCCGCGCCGCAGCGGACAGCGGACCGGGCCACGTCCACGGCCACGTTGCCGCCGCCCACCACCACGGCCTTGCCGGAGACCGGGTAGCTTTCGTCCAGGCCCACGGTGCGAAGGAAGTCCACGGCGGTCATGACGCCCTGGGCATCCTCCCCGGGAACCCCGGCCTTCCGGCCGCCCTGACAGCCGATGGCGATGTAGAAGGCCTTGTAGCCCTGCGCCCGGAGCTGGGGGATGGTCACATCTCTGCCGACCTCCACGCCGCAGCGGATCTCCACGCCCATGGCCTGGATGACCTCAATTTCCGCGTCAATGACATCCTTCTCCAGCTTGAAGGAGGGGATGCCGTAGCGGAGCATACCGCCGGGCTGGGGATTCTTCTCGAAGATGGTGGGGCTGTAGCCCTTCTGGGCCAGGTAGAAGGCGCAGCTGAGGCCGGCGGGGCCCGCGCCGATGATGGCGATTTTGTCATCAAAGGCTCCGTCCAGGGAGGGAACCACCTTCTTGGGGATGTAGCGGGTCTCGGCATTCAGATCCTGCTGGGCAATGAACTTCTTCACCTCGTCGATGGCGATGGCCCGGTCGATGCTGCCCCGGGTGCAGGCGTCCTCGCAGCGGCGGTTGCAGATCCGGCCGCAGATGGCAGGCAGGGGGTTATCCTGCTTGATGAGGGCCAGGGCCTCCCGATACCGGCCCTGGGCGGCCATTTTCAGGTAGCCCTGAACGGCGATGTGAGCGGGGCAGGCGGTTTTGCAGGGGGAGGTGCCCACATCGTAGCAGTTGATCCGGTTGTTGTCCCGGTAGTCCTCGTCCCACATGTGGGGTCCCCACTTCTGCTCCGAGGGCAGGGGGTGCCTGGGATACTGGATTTCGCTCCCGTCCTTGGTGCACAGCTTCCGGCCCAGCTTCACGGCTCCCGCGGGGCAATTCTCCACGCACTTGCCGCAGGCCACGCAGTCCGCCGTCTCCACTTTCGCCACATAGGCGCTGCGGGACAGATTGGGGGTGTTGAACAGCTGGGAGGTCCGCAGGGCGTAGCAGACGTTGACGTTGCAGTTGCAGATGGCGAAGATCTTGTTCTTGCCGTCGATGTTGGTGATCTGGTGGACGAAGCCGTTCTCCTCCGCCTGGCGGAAGATGTCCAGGGCCTCTTCCCGGGTGATGTAGCGGCCGCCCTTGCCGGTCTCCACCACATAGTCCGCCATGTCGCCCACGGCCACGCACCAGCCCTCGGGATCGTCGGCGCAGCCCTCGTCATAGGTCATGCGGGAGCGGCGGCAGGAGCAGGGGG
>JBJEUJ010000139.1:0-2593 GCA_051883775.1 Aristaeellaceae bacterium
GAACGACCTCATCCGACCTCGCTGCGCTCGGCCACCTTCCCCAAAGGGGAAGGCTGCACGCAAAACCCATATCCGCCAACAAAAGCCGCCTGCCGGGAAGCACTCCTCCCGACAGGCGGCTTTGCTATGGCGCAGCGTCACGCATACACCCCAATAAACTTCACCGTGGGCGCAACCCGCGCCTCCAGAATGCGGATGCGCAGCGCAGCGGTCTCCACCCCGCCCAGCACCGCGATTTTTTTGTACCCGATCACCGAGCCCTGCGCTACCTCCCGCCACGCCCCGTCCGCCCATGCGTCGATGGCGAAGCGCTCCACCCGCTGGCTGAGCAGGATCTGCTCCTTCAGCACCACCCGGCGGATGCATTGGGGCTGCTGCCAGCGCAGAACGATCTCCGCCGTGCCGTCCTCCCGGGCGGGGATGTAGCAGCCGTCGTCATCCACGCGGACACAGTCGATGCCGTGGCCCTCCGCCGCTTCATCCGCCGTCAGAGCCGCGCTGTCCAGCAGATTGTCGCCGTAGCTGGCGCGAATGTAGTCCCCCAGCTCATGCAGCCGCTGCACGTCATGGGCGTGGAACATGCCTTCTCTGGTGGGCGGAATGTTCAGCAGGAAGGTGGCGTTGCCGCCCACGGACTTCTCGTAGATGTCGATGAGCTTGTCCAGCGGGCGCACCTGATCGTCCTCGGCGGCGTGCCAGAACCAGCCGGGCCGGATGGAGGTGTTCACCTCCGCCGGGTACCAGATCAGCTCGGGCTCATCCGCAAGGACAGCCCGGCTGCCCAGATCCCTGTCCTGGGCGTGGATGGCGCGCTGGCGGAAGGCGCTGTCGTCAGCCTGCTGGCTGGCGGAGGCCACCTTCTCCGTGTCGGCGGTGCGGCGGGGCACCACGCTCCACTCTGCCTCCCGGGTGTCCCCAGCCTCGTTGCCGCACCAGCGGACATCCGGCCCGCAGACGTGGATGCACGCATCCGGCTGCAGCTGGCGGATTACCCGGTAGTACCGCTCCCAGTCGTAATGCTGCTTCCGGCCGTTGGGGCCCTCGCCGCAGGCCCCGTCAAACCATACGGCGAAAATGTCCCCGTACCCGGTGAGCAGCTCCGTCAGCTGGGCGACAAAGTAATCGTCATAAGGCTTGCCCGTGCCGTACAGGGGCTGGTTCCGATCCCATGGGGACAGGTACACCCCGAAGCGGATCCCGCCCCGACGGCAGGCCTCCGCCACCTCGCCCACAATGTCGCCCTTGCCGCCCCTGAAGGGGCTGGCGGCCACCGTATGCCCCGTGAAGCGGCTGGGCCACAGGCAGAAGCCGTCGTGATGCTTGCAGGTGAGGATCAGCCCCTTCATGCCCGCAGCTTTGACGGCATCCACCCATTGGTTTGCATCCAAGTGCGCGGGGTTGAAGACGGCAGGATCCTCCGTGCCGTCGCCCCACTCCCTGTCGGTAAAGGTGTTCACCGTGAAGTGGACGAAGGCGTAGAACTCCATCTGCTGCAACCGCACCTGCCGCGGGGAAGGCGTCACCTGGATCAGCCTGCGCTCCAGCTCGCTCATGCGTGTTCTCCTTTACGCCTGTCTGTCCGGCCAGCCCAGCGGAGCCATAACCTCCTCCGCCAGATGGCTCAGGTCCTCCGTTTCCGCCCTGCCCAGGCGGATCATCAGCCATTTCCAGGGCCGCCGGTACCACTTCTCCAGGGACAGGCAGCGGCGGATCGCCGCCCGGCGCAGCGCCTTGCCCACCTCCGGCTCACGGAGCAGCGTGGTCAGGGCGCTCTTGGCGTTGTCCTCCCGGAGGATCAGCGAGAACTTCTCATGCAGGCCCTCGTAGCGGTCCCGCTCCAGCCGCTGGATCTTCCGCGCCGCGCTGTGGGCCGTCTCCAGCAGCCGGGCCGACCGCCACGCCTGGGCCTCCGCCGGAGGCACGATGGGCAGCGGCATGGTCTCCGCCTGGCGCAGGCCCTCCGCCACGGCCTGGCGCAGGGTTTCCTTCCAGCGGCGCACCTGGGGCGGATTCTCCCACCCGGGCCGGAACCTGCCTGCCCGCACATCAGCCAGGAAGTCCGTCACCGGCTGCACGCGCACCATATCGCTCATGGGGGCGAAGCGGGACACATCCTCATAATCCGCGTGATAGAGCAGCACCACCGGCGTACCGATGGCCAGGCAGGCCATGGCGCAGTGCAGGCGGCGGGTGACGACGCACCTGGCCCGGGCGTAGCGCGCCAGCATGGCCCGGGCAGCCTCCATGCGCTGATGATAATCCTGGGGCGCGCTGTCCATCCGGTGGGTGACGGAGGTCACCTCCATGGCAGGCACGGCATTTTCCACGGCGTGGAGCACGTCCTCCGGCACGTCGCAGCAGAGGATGCCCTTCCGCTCCCCATCGGGGATTTTCGGCCCGTCCAGGGTCAGTGTCAGGCATGCGGTCAGCCGGCAGGGCAGGCGCATGGCCTCCATCAGCGCCATGGACGCCTGATCCCGGCAGCCCACCGTGCCGCAGGCCCGCAGATAGTCCAGCCCCGCGCCGTCCAGGGCAGCCAGGGGGATGCCCCACACGTCCTCCCGGGAGAAATGCGCGCCCACCATCACCGGCG
>JBJEUJ010000140.1:0-2588 GCA_051883775.1 Aristaeellaceae bacterium
CCGCCCTGACCCACGAAAAGGCCCCCTCCCCCCTCGGGAGCGGGCCTTCTTGCTTATCCCAGCGGCTCGTCATCCTCCTGCTTCTCCCGGCGCTCCGGCTCCCCCACGGCCTTGGCCCCCACGGGCAGCGCTTCCTCCTGCACCGGCGTACCCTGACCCGCGCCCGCCTCCAGCCGGGCCATTTGCTCCGTCCAGTCCCCGGCATCCTCCGGCGGCGTGTCCAGCTCCGGGTGATCCTGCATGATGGGGGTATCGGCTTCCTTTGCGGCGGCCTCCTGCCCGGAGGCGGGGGACGCGTCGGAAGGCTCAGGCGGTCTGTCATTTCCCGTGGAAGAGGACTCCGGCGCTTCCTCCGCTTCAGCCCCGTCCTCTGCTTCGTGAGCGGAGGTTCCTTCCTGCTCCCGCTGGCCATCCGCCTCCGCCGGGGACAGCCCGGACGCATGCTCCGCCTCCATCCCTTCCTCTGCTTTGGCATCGGACGGTTCGTTCCGCGCATCTGCATCAGCGGGGGAAGCCTCGGGCGCTTCCTCCGGCACGGCGGTGTCCACCACCACCGGCTCCTCACCGGGCAGGGTGGCAACCACGGTTTCCTCGCGCACCTCCTGGGCGTCGGTGGAAACAGGCGGCATGTCCCGGACCTCCGGCTGCGCGGCAGGCTCCGGCCTCCGCCCCGGCCCCAGGATCACCGCCAGGGCTGCCAGCACCGCACCCAGGCAGGCCTGCCCCAGAAAGCCCCCGCTGAACAGGAACGGTTGATCCAGCGTGACCCGGAACCAGGTTTGATCCACAGCCTGGAACCATTCCTGCGTCCACGCTGTCAGCGGCCCGATCCAGGGCAGTACTGCCGCTCCTGCCAGGCATCCCGCCATGGCGCAGACGCCCTCCAGGAAGCGTCCGCCGCCCGTCATGGTCAGCGCGCCACCGAGGGTCACGCCGGTCAGCCCTGCCGCCGCACCGAACACCGCCGCGCCCAGGAGGGTTCCGCCATGCAGGGGAAGCACCGTCAGCAGATCCACGTCGATCACCGCCAGCCAGCCCAGGAAGGCTGTCAGCACAGCGCCCAGGCCCACGGCATACAGCGTGGCCCGGAGCATGCCGCGCCCCCGCAGGGCGATGGCTGCGCTCACCTGCTGCCTGTCGCCCATCCCAAAGCACTGGGCGGCCATGCCCAGCAGCAGCCCGGCCACGCCACCGGCAATGATGTCCGTCATGCAGCGCGCCCCCTTCCCAGCAGCCGGGCGGCGATCAGCCCGCAGGCCCAGCTGACCGCCAGGAAGGCATATGCGCTGATGCTGCCCTGGAGCATGCCGGTAAGCATCATGCCGTCGCCGCCCCCTGCCAGGCCCGCGCCCAGCGCCACGCCCAGTCCGCCCAGAAAGCAGGCGGCGCAGCCTTTGCCGGTGGAGCGGCGGCTATCGCCCCGCCGGCGGAAGCGTCCAGGCAGGCTGGCCAGGAACGCGCCGGGGATCATCATGACCGCCATGGCCACGAAGAACGGCTGGGGCGTCACCGCCGTATACAGCCCCTGCACCTGGCTGCAGGCCGCCATCAGGTCGATTCGTCCGGTCAGGGCGATGCACACCGCCGCCGCCACGGCCAGCCACAGCCCCCGCCGAAAGCCATGATCCATTCAAAAAGCCTCCCGGTTGATGATTTGCTCTCATCATGCCCGGGAGACATTGAAGCTATACGTTCGTCACACCTGCAGCGTTTGCAGGCAGCTCAGCAGGGCGCGGGAGCTATCCGCCGGGGAAAGCGCGCTCTCCGAGGGCACATGGATGAACAACCCCTGGTAGCCGTACTGCTTCTGCGCGCGCATAACGGCGTAGTACAGGTCGTTGCAGACATAAGCGCCTGCGGACAGGGACAGCCGTCCGGGCAATCCGGCCTCGCGGATGGCCTCGACCATGCGGCCCACGGGCAGGTCGGTCATGACGGCGTCTGGGCCGTCGGGGGCGATCTTCTCCCCGGCATAGGCGACGCCCGCGTTATCCGCCATCGCGCCCATGCGCCAGTTGACCGCCAGCAGCTCGGGCGTGACCTCCGTCCGGCCCTTCGCCACGCCGCAGCAGACGACCACCTCCGGGCGGAACTCCGCCACCGCCTGCATCAGCCTGTCGCCGCACTGGCCGAACACCACCGGCAGCCGCAGCTTGCAGATCCGGCTGTTCCCCATACAATCCGGCAGCAGGCTCACCGCCTCCCACGACGGATTCGTGCTATCCCCGCCGAAGGGTTCAAACCCTGTCATCAGGATGGTCATACGCTCGCCTCCCGGGTACAGGATACCATGCGGAATCGCGTGCGTCAAGGGACTTGGGGGACGCTGGGGCTTCTCGGTGGGCAGTGCCAAATCCGGCCCGCGACGGAGCAGGTTTCCTCCGGTCTTCGTTCATGCGCGTGGAGATGGGGGGGACGGCTGGGGCTTCTTGCCCCAGACCCTCGCCAAAGAGCCTTCGGCTCTCTGGACTCTCATTCGGGGGAATCGGGCTGGGTTGGAGGCACGGCGCGCGGAGGGCGCGCCGCGCTTGCAGGGGTCACGCCTCGCAACGGGCGAGGCGCGACGCGGAGCATGGAGGCTCCCCCTA
>JBJEUJ010000141.1:0-2584 GCA_051883775.1 Aristaeellaceae bacterium
TTCTCTCCGATTTTGGAGAGAATTTTGCATTTTGGAGAGAAAATCGGAGAGAAAAAAGAGAGAACGCTCCGCCGGAAAACGCCTCAGCCGTTGGCCAATACAAGATGAGGTGAGGTTCCATGATCGATGAAGCAGCCATTCGGGAGACGCTCAGGCGCTATCCCGAGGAAATCTCCAAGGAGCAGCTGTGCAGGCTCTGCCACATCAGCAAGCGCGTCGCCAAGTACTATCTCGACAACGGGGTAATCCCCTGCCGGAATAATGGGCAGGCCACCCACACATACGCCATCAGAACCCGGGACGCGATCACCTTCCTGCGCCGGCGGGATGCCTGCCCGGAGGCGTTCCGCGTGTCCATCCGCAGCGGCTGTAAGCCGTTCGTCCACCCGTCCATCCGGTACACACGCCGGGTGATGCAGGTGTACCGCCGTCTGCTGGAGGAGCTGGCCCGCCCCTATCCCGACCTGATGACCGTGCAGATGATCGCGGAGATGACCGGCTATTCCGCCAAGACCATCCGCACATGGACGGCCTACGGACACATCCGCTGGTTCCGCAACGGCTCCAAAAACTACGCGCCGAAGGAGCTCATCCTCGCGCACATGATGAGCGAGGAATACCGCAGCATCGCCAACAGGAGCTGGAAGCACGACAAGCTGGTTCAGCAGCTGATCAACATGACAAGTGAGGAGGGCAACGACCATGAATGAACTGCGCAAAGAGATTTGGGAAAACGGCATCCACTACACGCTGATCGGCGACTATTACTTTCCTGACGTCAGGAGCCCGGAGGACTGCGGCTCCTTCGGCAAATGGGCCGACCTGCATCTGGCGTACATGAAGGAGCACGATGCTCACGCTTATGCGCAGCTGCTCATGGCTGACCGGCTGGTCCGTATCTGCAGGCGTTCAACGCGCAGGCGGAGGAACGGATGCAGCGGCTCGTGGAGCAGATGAAGCGGGCTGAGGACGTGACGGAGGCGCTGAAGGCGCGGGACCCGATGGAATGGGTGCGCCGGATGAACGGGATCGCCGCGAGGACGGAGGAAATTGTTATGCAGGAAATGGTGTACAGGTAAAGGAATAGAGCGAAGGGCTGCCGGAGGTTGGGCAGCCCTTCGTCTGCATATACTCCGAATGAAATTCAAACCATGGAGGCTTGTTGGAAGTCGGAAATTCCAACGAGCTTCCAACAAGCCGTGCATCAGGCATCACCGTGCAAGGAAGGACAAGGGGTATCATTCGCATCCTTCGGGCTTGTTCTTGTTTCCCAATCGTGGTATACTTGATACGGATCATATTTTATCCAAATCATGTTTATTTGCCGTGTATTGCGCGTATATTATCTATTGGAGGTTGTTGCGCATGAGCTTTGTCTGGGAAACGCCCGAGGAAATCAACCTTGCGCTCGCCAAGCGCCTGAGCCGTATCCGCAAGCGCCGGAATCTGTCACAGGTGCAGCTGAGCGAGAAAAGCAACGTCAGCTATGGCAGCATCAAGCGCTTTGAAACCAGCGGGCAGATTTCGCTGCTGTCCCTGACCAGGCTGTGCGTGGCGCTGGGGTGCGTGGAGGAAATCAAGAACCTGTTCACGCAGGTGGAATACGGCAGCATTGAGGAGGTACTCCGTGAACGAACGCAAGGTTGACGTGTACCTTAATGACTGCCTCGTCGGAACGCTGGCTGAAACCGCTGACCGCCGTGTGGCCTTCGCATACAGCGATGCGTGGCTGGAAAGCGGCTTCGCCATCAGCCCGTTCTCCCTGCCGGTGGAGCAGAAGGTGTTTGTCCCGTCCTCGCGCACATTCCACGGCCTGTGGGGCGTCTTTGCGGACAGCCTGCCCGACGCATGGGGCAGACTGCTCGTGGATCGTATGCTGCAAAGCCGGGGGCTTTCCCCTGCAGACGTGACGCCGTTGGAACGGCTGGCGATTGTCGGAGCCTCCGGTATGGGTGCGCTGACCTATCGCCCGGCGTGGGATGTGCATCAGGAAACAGCCCTGTCCGACTTGGATGACCTTTCGGAGAAGTGCCGGGCGCTGCTGAACCATGAGGAGGTCAGCGATCTGGATGCCCTCTTCCGGATGGGCGGCAGCTCCGGCGGCGCGCGACCCAAGGTCATGACCGACGAATGGGTCATCAAGTTCCCAGCATCGGGAGACATGCCTGATGTGGGGCTGATGGAAAAGGAATACATGGACTGCGCGGCCTCGTGCGGCATTGCCGTGCCGGAGACAAGGCTCATGCCCTCCCGGCGGTGCAGCGGATACTTTGCAGTACGCCGGTTTGACCGCGAGAAAAGCGGAGATGCGTGCATCCGCCGCCACATGCTGACCGCCGCAGCGATCCTGGAGGTGGATTGGCGCACGCCGTCACTCGACTATCACACGCTGATGAAGCTGACCCGGATTCTCTCGCGCAGCAACGCATCGGACACGGAGCAGATGTTCCGCCGCATGTGCTTCAACGTGTTTGCCCACAACCGCGACGACCATGCCAAGAATTTCAGCTGGATCTATGATCCGCAGCAGGATTGCTGGCATCCCTCCCCGGCCTATGACCTGACGTGGAGCACCACCTATTTC
>JBJEUJ010000142.1:0-2566 GCA_051883775.1 Aristaeellaceae bacterium
CCGGCGATGATGGTCTGACCGGTCTCCTGGTTGGTGTAGGTCTTGAAGGTGGGATCCTCCTCAGCCAGGCGCAGCAGGGCCATGGTCATCTTGTCCTGACCGGCCTTGGTCTTGGGCTCGATGGCGACCTCGATCACGGGATCGGGGAACACCATGGACTCCAGGATGATCTGCGCATGCTCGTCGCACAGGGTATCGCCGGTGGTGGTGTCCTTCAGGCCCACAGCGCCGCCGATTTCGCCCGTGTAGATCTCCTCAACCTCCTCGCGGTGGTTGGCGTGCATCATCATGATACGGCTCATGCGCTCACGCTTCTGCTTGGTGGAGTTCATCACGTAGCTGCCCGCGGCCAGATGGCCGGAGTACACGCGGAAGAACGCCAGCTTGCCCACGAAGGGATCCACCATGATCTTGAAGGCCAGGGCGGAGAAGGGCTCGTCATCGGAGGGATGGCGCTCCATCTCCTTCTCGGGATCGTCAGGATCGGTGCCCTTGATGGCGGGGATGTCGAGGGGGCTGGGCATGTACTCGACGATGTTGTCCAGCAGGGGCTGAACGCCCTTGTTGCGGTAGGAAGTGCCGCAGCACACGGGGTTCATGGTGCAGGCGATGGTGGCCTTGCGGATGGCGGCCTTGATCTCTTCCTCAGTCAGCTCCTCGCCGGCGAAGTACTTCTCCATCAGCTCGTCATCGGTCTCCGCCACGGACTCGATCAGCTGGTTATGATACTGCTCGGCCAGCTCCATCATGTCCTCGGGGATGGGCTCGTCGCGCACGTCCTTGCCCTGATCGTCGTAGTAGACCTCAGCGCGCATGCGGACCAGGTCGATGATACCCTTGAAGGTATCCTCCTTGCCGATGGGCAGCTGGATCGGAACGGCGTTGGCATGGAGGCGTTCCTTCATCATATCCACCACGCGGTAGAAGTTCGCGCCGGTGATGTCCATCTTGTTGACATACGCCATGCGGGGAACATGATAGGTCTCCGCCTGCTTCCACACGGTCTCGGACTGGGGCTCAACGCCGCCCTTGGCGCAGAAGACGGACACAGCGCCGTCCAGCACGCGCAGGGAGCGCTCCACCTCCACGGTGAAGTCCACGT
Organism: Aristaeellaceae bacterium; assembly: GCA_051883775.1. Taxonomy (GTDB): domain Bacteria; phylum Bacillota; class Clostridia; order Christensenellales; family Aristaeellaceae; genus UBA11524. Next base: position 1,103 of record JBJEUJ010000142.1, read on the forward strand.
GACCGGGGGTGTCAATGATGTTGATGCGGTAGGTCTTGTTGCGGTTTTCCGGATCGCGGGGATCATGCCAGATACAGGTGGTGGCCGCAGAGGTAATGGTGATGCCGCGCTCCTGCTCCTGCACCATCCAGTCCATGGTGGCAGCGCCCTCATGAACCTCGCCGATGCGGTGGGTCTTGCCGGTGTAATAAAGGATACGCTCGGTGGTCGTGGTCTTGCCGGCGTCAATGTGCGCCATGATACCGATGTTGCGCACCCTGTCAAGGGGATGGCTCCGTGCCATAATGGCTATTCGCTCCTTTCACGTCAACAGCGTCTTTGCCTCAGAAATTCAGCCAGGACAGCTTTTGTGTCAGCGTCCGCCGGGGCTTACCAGCGGTAGTGAGCGAAGGCCTTGTTGGCCTCGGCCATACGATGCATTTCTTCCTTGCGCTTGACGGAGGCGCCGGTGTTGTTGGCGGCGTCCATCAGCTCGGCAGCCAGGCGGTCGGCCATGGTCTTCTCACCGCGCTTGCGGGAGAACTCCACCAGCCAGCGCAGCGCCAGGGTCTGACGGCGCTCGGGGCGGATTTCCAGGGGCACCTGGTAGGTGGCGCCGCCCACACGGCGGGCCTTGCACTCCAGGGAGGGCGCGACGTTGTTCAGCGCGGCCTGGAACACTTCGTTGGGGTCCTTGCCGGTCTTCTCGGCAATGGTTTCAAAGGCAGTATAGCAGACGTCCTGCGCGACACCGCGCTTGCCGTCGAGCATGATCTGGTTAATCAGCTTGGTGACGACGGTGGTCCCGTGAACGGGATCCGGCAGCACCTCGCGCTTGGGTACAAAACCGCGACGGGGCATAGTATTCCCTCCTACTTCATTCCAAACAGTTCGTTGCGTTCGGCTTCGTTTCGTCTGACCGCCGCCGCTCCCCCGGACGCATGTCAGCATCATGCGTCCCGGCCCCGCTCAGGGCCGCCTTGTGCATGCGCCCGCCCGCAGCCGCTCGTCCGGTTCCAGGGACGGGCGCGTCCGGGCATGACGCCTTTTGTTCACAGGCAGGGGCTGCTCGAGGCGCCGGGCAGCCTCAGGACAAAACCTTACTTCTTCGGGCGCTTGGCACCGTACAGGGAACGGGCCTGCATACGCTTGGCAACGCCGGCGGTATCCAGGGCGCCGCGGATGATGTGGTAACGAACACCGGGCAGGTCGCGCACACGGCCGCCGCGGATCAGCACAACGCTATGCTCCTGCAGGTTGTGGCCGATGCCGGGGATGTAGCAGGTACCTTCGATGGAGTTCGTCAGGCGGATACGGGCGATCTTGCGCAGGGCGGAGTTGGGCTTCTTGGGCGTCGTGGTCTTGACGCTCAGGCACACGCCGCGCTTCTGCGGGCAGCCCTGCAGAATGGGCGCGGTAGACTTGTTAGCAGCCTTCTCGCGGCCCTTGCGAACCAGCTGATTGATCGTGGGCATGAGAGCACCT
>JBJEUJ010000143.1:0-2548 GCA_051883775.1 Aristaeellaceae bacterium
GAGGTCAAACGGCTGAAGGAGCTGTAAGATGAGCTACGTGCTTCGTTCCGCCCGATACCTGGCTGCCGATTGCCTCCGCCAGGTGGTGCAGCCCGGCGACACCGTCATCGACGCGACCCTGGGCAATGGTCACGATACCTGCATGCTGGCCGCGCTGGTGGGCGAAAACGGTCGGGTGATCGGCTTCGACGTGCAGCCCTCCGCGGTGGAAAGCACCCGCCGCGCCTTGCAGGAGCAGGGACTCCTTGACCGGTGCCAGCTGCACTGCACGGGGCATGAGCACATGGCGGACCATGTCGCTTCCCCGGTGCGGGCCGTGGTGTTCAACCTGGGCTGGCTACCCGGCGGGGACAAGTCCATCACCACCCACTGGGATACCACCCGCACCGCCCTGGCCGCCGCGCTGTCGCTGCTGATGCCCCTGGGCGTATGCACCGTGTGCGCCTATCCCGGTCACGCCGCCGGGGACGAGGAGCGCGCCGCGCTGATGGACTGGCTTTCCGCCCTGCGCCCCCAGGAGTACAACGTGCTTCACCACCGCTTTCTCAACGCAGGCCCCGGCGCGCCGGAGTGCTTCATCATCCAGAAACAGTGAGGTGTCCGCCATGCTGATCCACAAGGCTCTTGCCACCGACAGCCCCCTTCTGGCGCAGCTGGCCAGCCGCCTCTGGGATCATGATCCCGCCCAGCTGGAACCCGAATTCGCCGCGCTGACCGCCTCCCCCAAGGCCGCCTGCTTCCTGGCCCTGGACGGGGATGAAGCCGTCGGCTTTGCCCAGTGCCAGCTCCGCCATGACTATGTGGAGGGCACATCCACCAGCCCGGTGGGATTCCTGGAGGGGCTGTGGGTGGAGGAAGCCCATCAGCGCCAGGGCATTGCCAGCGGACTCCTGCATGCCTGCGAGGACTGGGCACGGAGCGTGGGCTGCACGGAGTTCGGCAGCGACTGCGAGCTGGACAACGATGCATCGAGGGCCTTCCACCTGGCCAGCGGGTTTGAGGAGGTCAACCGGACCATCTGGTTTGCCAAGAAGCTGTAACGAATGAGGGAATGAGGTATTGGCCATGGAGCAGGTCACCTTCACCAACATGTGCATGGTCGAGGACGGCGAGGGCCGGGTGGTTGTCCAGCGTCGCAGCCGCAGCTGGAAGGGCGTGGCCTTCCCCGGCGGGCATGTGGAGCATGGCGAGAGCTTCACCCGGGCGGTGATCCGCGAGATCCGGGAGGAAACTGGTCTGACCATCGAGCATCCCCGCCTGGTGGCCTTGAAGGACTGGATGGATGTGGACGGCAGCCGCTACGTGGTGCTTCTGTACCGGGCCAGCCGGTATACGGGGACGCTGACCCCCTCGGAGGAGGGCGAGGTCTGGTGGCAGCCCCTTGACACCCTGACGGAGCTGCCCCTGTCCAGCTCCATGGACGTCATGCTGCGCGCCTTCCTGGACGAGGACGTGAGCGAGCATCTGCTGTTCCATGACGAAACCGGCTGGCACAATCTGCTGCTGTAAGCCAAGCGGCACGAAAAAGGACGCGGCCCTGTCACAGGCTGCGTCCTTTTGTGTTGCCCATTTATCCCCGGGCCGCGAAGCCAACCTTCTTCTGTACCTTGCGCAGGGTCTTGTTGGCCAGGCAGGAGGCCGTTTTGGCGTTCTCGTCCAGCACGCCCTGCAGGTAGCCCTTGTCGGCAATCAACCGCTTGTACTCCGCCTGGAGGGGTTCCAGGGCGGCGATGATGCAGTCCGCCGTGCGGGTCTTCAGCGTACCGTAGCCCTGACCGGCCAGCTCGTTCTGCAGCTCGTCCACGGAGCCCGCGCCCAGGGCGGACATGATGGACAGCAGGTTGCTCACGCCGGGCTTGTTGTCGGGATCGTAGCGGATCTCGCCGTCGGAGTCGGTGACAGCGCGCTTGATCTTGCGGCGGATGGTGTCGGGATCGTCCAGCAGGGACACGAAGGTCTCCTCGGGGTCGGACTTGGACATCTTGCGGGTAGGCTCCTGCAGGCTCATGACCTTCGCGCCCACCTTGGGAATGTAGCCCTCGGGGATGGTGAACACATCGCCGTACACGCTGTTGAAGCGCTGGGCAATATCGCGGCAGATTTCCAGGTGCTGCTTCTGATCCACGCCCACGGGCACCAGGTTGGTCTGGTAGAGCAGAATGTCCGCGGCCATCAGCACGGGATAGGTGAACAGGCCGGCGTTAATGTTGTCGGCATGCTTGGCGCACTTGTCCTTGTACTGGGTCATGCGGCTCAGCTCGCCCATGTAGGTGAAGCAGTTCAGGATCCAGGCCAGCTCCGCGTGGGCGGACACGTGGCTCTGGCAGTAGATGAGGCTGCGCTTGGGGTGGATGCCGCTGGCGATGTAGATGGCGGCCAGCTCCATGCAGCGACGGCGCAGATCGGCGGGATTCTGCCGGACGGTGATGGCGTGCATGTCCACGATGGAGTAGATGCAGTCATAGTCGTCCTGCAGGCGGGAGAAATTCCGCAGCGCGCCGATGTAGTTGCCCAGGGTCAGCGTGCCGGAGGGCTGGATGCCGGAAAA
>JBJEUJ010000144.1:0-13542 GCA_051883775.1 Aristaeellaceae bacterium
TGCGGTGGCGCTGCTGGCAGTGGCCAAGGTGCTGCCCGCATGGGCGGCGGCGGCGATCGTGCTGACGGGAACCCTTCTCCTGGATCGGGGTGTGCTGCGGCAGGTGGATTACGCGCTGCTGGGGACGTTCGTGTGCTTCTTCGTGTTCGTGTCGTCGGTGAAGGCCTGTGGGCCGGTGCGGGAATGGCTGGAGGGGCTGATGGCCACATCGCCCCTGCTGGTGCCGCTGCTGGCCAGCCAGGTCATCAGCAACGTGCCGGCGTGCCTGCTGCTCTCGCCCTTCACGGACAGCACGGGCGCGCTGATGCTGGGCGTGAACCTGGGCGGCCTGGGGACGCTGGTGGCGAGCCTGGCCAGCCTCATTTCCTTCAAGCTCTACGGCGCGTCGGAGACGGCGCAGAAGGGCCGGTACTTCGCCGTGTTCACCGCGGCAAACCTGGCGGGCCTGGCGGTTCTGCTGGCCCTGGCCGCACTGCTGGGGCAGCTGTAAGGGAGGAAGCTGCATGGAATTCCGCACCATGACGCAGGAGGACATTCCCGCCTGCGCAGGGACGCTGATGGCCGCCTTCGCCCAGCCTCCCTGGAATGAGAACTGGACCCAGGAGCAAGCCATCACCCGCATAGACGAGATCATGTCTGCCCGGGTTTCCCGGGGGTATGTGGCCGTGGAGGGGGAGACGGTGGTCTCCATGCTCAGCGGGCGGATCATGACCTACCTGGACTTCAAGGAGCTGTGGGTGGACGAGTTCAGCGTGCATCCATCGTACCAGCGCAAGGACGTGGGCAGCCGGATGCTGGCCTTCGTCCGGGGGCAGCTGATGCGGGAGCCGGAGAAGATCTCCTGCATCGTCCTGAACACGGAGCGGGGGTATCCCAGCGTGAAATTCTACGAGGCCAACGGCTTCCGGGCGGACGAATCCCTGGTGTTCATGGCGGCGGACGTGCGGCGCGAGGGCTGAAAAATGGATTTTCTGTGTACTGAGGTTGCAAAAAAATGCAGTCCCGGGAATTCCTGCTTGCAAATTACCCGGCCATACCGTATAATAGGTGCGGTATTCCGCAAAATTTGAAGGTTATGCAGGCCAAGGAAGGTAGAATCATGCAGGAAATGCAGGATATGATTGAGCGGCTGAACCAGTCCGGCAAACGCCTGAGCAAGGGGCACCGCAAGATTGCGCAGTATATCGTCGAGCATTACGACAAGGCGGTGTTCATGACCGCCAGCCGCCTGGGCGAGAGCGTGGGCGTGAGCGAGTCCACGGTGGTGCGCTTCGCCTCCGCCCTGGGCTACGAGGGGTACCCGCAGCTGCAGCGGTCCCTGCAGGAGCTGGTCAGCCACCGGCTGACGGCCAACCAGCGCTTTGAAATGTCCACGGAGATCGACCCCCATGCCGCGCTGGGCTTCGTGCTCAAGAGCGACATGCAGAACCTGCGCAACACCCTGGAGAGCATGGATAACGAGGTCTTTGAGGACGTGGTGCAAAGGCTTTTGCAGGCCAAGGCCATCTACGTGATGGGTTTGCGCTCCGCCGCGCCCCTCGCCCAGTTCATGGGCTACTACCTTAACTACATTTTTGACGACGTGCATTTGGTGTCCTCCGGCGCCACGGATGTGTTCGAGGAGATCTCGAAGCTCCACGGCGGGGACGTGCTGGTGGGCATCTCCTTCCCCCGGTATTCCAGCCGGACACTGGAGGCCATGCGCTTTGCCAAGCGGTGCGGCGCACAGGTGGTGGCCATCACCGACGGTCCCATGTCGCCCCTGGGGGACATTGCCGACGCAACCCTCACCGCCCGCACGGACATGGCGTCCTTCGTGGACTCCCTGGCCGCGCCTCTGTCGGTGATCAACGCGCTGCTGGTGGCCCTGGGTCTGCACCGCAAGGAGGCCCTCAGCCAGCATTTCAAGCAGCTGGAGGCTATCTGGACCACCTACGAGGTCTATCTGGAGGAAGAGGGGCATCATGCGTAAGGTGCTGGTCATTGGCGGAGGCGCGGGCGGCATGATGGCGGCCATCTTCGCCGCGAGAGCCGGGGCGCAGGTGACGCTCCTGGAGCGCAACGAGAAGCTGGGCAAGAAGGTGTACATCACCGGCAAGGGCCGCTGCAACGTCACCAACGACTGCACCCTGGACGAGTTTCTGCATGAAACGCCCCGCAACCCCCGCTTCCTGTACAGCGCGCTGAGCTTCTTCCCCCCCCGGGACATGATGGCCCTTATGGAAGAAGCAGGCTGCCCGGTGGCGGTGCAGCGGGGACGGCGCGTGTTCCCCGCCAGTGAGAAGGCCAGCGACGTGATCCGCACGCTGACGCGGCTCTTGCAGCAGAGCGGCGTGGAGATTCGGCTGAACACCCGGGTGAAGGCCCTGAACCAGGCGGATGGGCGCGTCTGCGGCGTGACGCTGATGGACGGCGAAACGCTTGCCGCTGACGCAGTGGTGGTGGCCACCGGCGGACGCAGCTATCCCATGACCGGCTCCACCGGCGACGGATATGCCTTCGCCCAGGCGGCAGGGCATACGGTAACGCCCCCGTCCCCCGTGCTGTCCGCCATCGAGACGGAGGACGACTGGCCCAGGCGGCTGCAGGGGCTTTCCCTGCGGAACGTGACGCTGACGCTGAAAAAGGGTAAAAAGACCCTGTACAGCGAGCTGGGGGAGATGCTGTTCACGCACTTGGGCATTTCCGGCCCGCTGACGCTGACCATGAGCTGCCATCTGCCGGAGAACCTGGCGGACGCGGCGGTGACGCTGGATCTGAAGCCGGGCCTCACGTCCCAGCAGCTGGACGCGCGGCTTCAGCGGGAGCTGGAGGCCCAGCCCCGCAAGCAGCTGGTGAACGTGCTGCCCACGCTGCTGCCGGGCAGGCTGGCGGAGCTGTTCCCGGCCATCTGCGGGGTGGAGGGGAGCAAGCAATGCTGCCAGGTGACGCGGCAGGAGCGGGAGACGCTCTGCGCTGCGCTGAAGGGCCTGCCCATTCGCCTGCGGAAGCTGGCGCCCCTGGACGAGGCCATTGTGACCCGGGGCGGCGTGGCGGTGAAGGAGATCGTCCCCGCCACCATGGAGAGCAGGCTGCTGCCCGGGCTGTACTTCGCCGGGGAGGTCATGGACGTGGACGCCCACACCGGCGGCTACAACCTGCAAATCGCCTGGTCCACCGGCGCGCTGGCGGGCCAGAGCGCGGCCCAGGAGGCGTAACCGGGGGATGGCGCGGGGTTTACGGCGGCGGAGACATCCGGCAGCGCATGGAATCCATGCAGCGGAGTGCGTGCGGAACCCGGCACTGTGATCCCTGGAGAAGCCGTTATCAGCCGGAGCCATCCTGACGGGGCGGGGAACCACGGCATATCCTGCATCCACACAGGTGCGGTCGGGGCCGCAGCAGGCCCGGGCAACCCCGGCGCAGCCGGGGGAGCGACACCGCCGTCCCCCCGGAGGCGTGGCCAGGGCCGCAGAAGGCCCGAGCAACCCCGGCGCAGCCCGGGGAGCGATACCGCCGTACCCCCGGAGGTGTGGTCGGGGCCGCAGCAGGCCCGGGCAACCCCGGCGCAGCTCGGGGAGCGACACCGCCGTAACCCCCCGGAGGTGTGGTCGGGGCCGCAGCCTCTCCGACTGTCATCGTATCCGGCGGCAATGAAAAGCATCGAAGATGCCCGCCGGGGCGGGGCGTTTTCCGCTCTGCGGAAAACTTTCCTTACAAATCCACCGGCCGGGAGCGAAGCGACCAGGTGGAGCCGGAAGAAAAACCGTCGCCCGCAGGCGGCCCCCACTCAAAAAAGTGGCCGCAGCCACTTTTTTGAATCGCAGATCATTGAAGGAGTCGATACCTTTGCACTATATCGTTGTGGACTTGGAATGGAACCAGCCGCTGTCCTACGACAGCAGCGTGTACCGGCAGGTGGGCGACCGGCTGATCTTCGAGATGATCCAGATCGGCGCGGTGAAGCTGGACGAGCATTATCAGGTGATCGACAGCATATCCATCCCCATCCGGCCCGTGCATTACGTGAAGATTCACCCCCGCATCCGCCGGATGACCCAGCTGGGCGCGGAGGAGCTGGCGGACGCGCCGGAGTTCCTGGAGGCCATGGATCAGTTCGCGGCCTGGTGCGGGGAGGACTATGCCCTGCTGACCTGGGGGTGCGATGATGTGAGCGTCCTCAAGCAGAACATGGACTTCTTCGGCTGCCAGGTGCAGCTGCCGCCCCTGTGCGACATCCAGCGGCTCTTCGGCGACGTGCATGGCACCAAGGAGCGCAAGGGCCTCAAGGCCGCCATGGAGATGCTGGACATCCAGCCCGACGCGGAGCGGTACTTCCACAACGCCCTGCACGACGCCTACTATACCGCCCTGGTCTTTGCCACCCTGCCCAACCCGGAGAAGGTGCTGGAGTACCCCCAGCAGCCCAAGTCCCTGATTCATCCGGGGAAGCACGGGCGCAGCCGGGAAAAGGGCGATACCTACGACAGCCTGACCGCCGCCCTGGAGAGCGAGGCGGCCCGGCAGCCCCGCTGCCCCGTGTGCGGCAAGCGCACCCAGGTGGAGGACGGGGGCTATGTGAAGCAGTGCGGCGACAAGTATATCGGCCTGTCCGCCTGCCCCCACCATGGCCCGCTGATGATCCGCCTGCGCTTCCGTCCCACGGACGACGGCAAGCGCTCCATGACCGTGAGCATCGCCAAGGCCACTGCCGCCAACCGGGCTTATGTGCACACCAAGCGGCTGCAGGTGGAGGAGAAACAGGCCAGGTATCTGGCGGAGCATGGCGCGCTGCCCGATCCGGACGAGGAGCTGATGGCGGCGGAGCGCACCAGCATGCCCTTTGAGGACTGAAGTTATGATCGGAGGCTCCCATGAAGATCACCGTTGGGAACAGCTTATTGTCTCTACCCGCAGGCAGCACGGTTGAAGGCTGTCTGCGGGCCCTGTCCGCCTTCCCGGATGGCACCATAGCCGCCCTGGCAGACGGCGCGATGACCGAACTGAACACCCCCCTGCGCGGCGACTGCACGCTGGCGCCCCTGACCTTCCGGGACGAGGAAGGCCGGCGGGTTTATGAGCGGTCGCTGCGCTTTGTGTTATTGCTGGCCCTGCGCCGCCTTTATCCCGGGGAGCAGGTGCGCATCGAGTACTCCGTGGGTCACGGGGTGCTGGTGAGGCTGCCGCACCTGACCCTGTCCGAGGCCATGGTGCGGGATGTGGAAAGGGAGATGCGCGCCATTGTGGCGGCGGATCTGCCCTTCATCCGCAGGCGGTGGCGGCTGCAGGAGGCCATTGATTACTTTGCCCGGGAGGGGCAGCAGGACAAGGTGAACCTGCTCCGCCGACGCCCCTACCGTTACTTCGACATGTACAGCTGCGGGGATATGTGGGAATATTTCTACGGCGCCATGGCCCCCTCCACAGGGTATGTGAAGGCCTTTGCGCTGCAGCCCCATGCGCCGGGATTTGTGATGCTCTTGCCCACGGCGGATTCCCCGGACGTGCCCGCCCCCTATGTGGATCGCCCCAAGCACATGGCGGCCTTCAGCCAATCAGCGGCCTGGTGCGAGATTCTGGGCGTGCTGCATGCCTCCGACCTGGCGGAGCTGGCCGAGCGCAGAAGGCTCAGGCAGTTCATCCGCGTGAACGAGGCCCTGCATGACCAGGCCATCGGGGACATTGCCCGGCAGATTGCGGAGGGAGGCAAGCGCATTGTGCTGATTGCGGGGCCCTCCTCCAGCGGCAAGACCACCTTCGCCGGGCGGCTGGGGATTCACCTGACGGTGCTGGGCTGCCGTCCGGTGCAGATCAGCCTGGACAACTACTACCGCAACCGCGACACCCTTCCCCGGGAGGCGGACGGCTCGGTGGACCTGGAGGATGTCCGGGCCATTGACGTGCCGCTGCTGAGGGAGCACCTGACCCGGCTGCTGGCCGGGGAGGAGGTGGAGATTCCCCGCTTCAACTTCCACGTTTCCCGGCGGGAGGAGCGGGGCGTGCCCCTGCGGCTGGAGGCGGGGCAGACGCTGATCATCGAAGGCATCCATGGCCTGAACCCGGCCCTGAGCGAGCATCTGCCCCAGGAAGTCATCCACCGGGTGTTTGTCAGCGCGCTGACCTGCATCGACCTGGACGACCACAACCGCATCCGCACCACGGACGTGCGGCTGCTTCGGCGGATTGTGCGGGATCATCAGTTCCGCGGCACCAGCCCGGAGGATACCCTGCGCATGTGGCCCAGCGTCCGCCGGGGGGAGGAAAAGTGGATTTTCCCCTACCAGGAGCTGGCGGACAGCGTGTTCAACACCGCCCTGCACTACGAGCTGCCGGTGCTCAAGCGCTATGCCTTCGACCTTTTGCGCCAGGTCACCCCGGGCACCATGGAGGACGTGATGTCCCAGCGGCTGCGCAAGGTGCTGCATTATTTCCCGGAGATTGACGAGGCGCTGCTGGACGAAATTCCGCCCCTGAGCCTGCTGCGGGAGTTCATCGGCGGCTCCACCATGGAGGAGGAATGAGCCGAAGGCTGGCGCATTTTGCAGGACATGCTGCAATCATCCGCGATTGGGCGCGGAATCGCCGCTTTGTCCATTGACAAAGGCAGGAAAGTGTTGTTTAATTGAAGCGTTTGTAAAGGATGGATGAACATGCCTGTCCGGCCAGAATTTCGGGGCCGGGGAGCAGGATGCGGAAGCATGTCCGCAGGTTATGGGGTCCAATGGACTAAGGAGGAAGAAGCTTGCAGGTGCTGCAATGGGTGCTGGAAGCGCTGTCCGCGCTGTGCGGGCTGTGGCTGGCCATCATGCTGGCGTACCAGCTGTATCTGACGGTGTTTGGTTTCCGCAGGGAAACGAAGGATTATGAGGATCATGACCCCGAGAGCCGCTTTCTGGTGCTGGTTCCGGCCCACAATGAGGAGCGTGTCATCGGCGACATCATCGACAACCTCACGCGGATGGATTATCCCCGGGAGCTGTATGATTTTTACATCATTGCCGATAACTGTACCGACCGCACGGCGGAGGTGGCCCGGGCGGCCGGGGCGAAGGTGATCGAAACCCACAAGGACAGCCCCGACGCACCCACCGGCAAGCCCATCGCCCTGAAGAAGGCCCTCGACTCCCTGGGGGATTACCATAAGAACTACGACCTGCTGATGATCTTCGACGCGGACAACCTGATGGATACGAACATGTTCCGCGAGGTCAACAGCCAGTACCTGGACAAGGGCAAGCCCGACCTGATCCAGTGCTACCTGGGCGCGAAAAACAAGGAAGGCTACGTGGCCTGGTTCTACTACACCAGCTACACCGTGACCAACCGCTTCTTCCAGCTGGCCAAGCACCGCCGGGGGCTGAATTGCTCCGTGGGCGGCACGGGCTACGCCATCGCCACGGAGTATGTGCATGATCGCGGCGGCTGGACCACCATGTCCCTGACGGAAGATATTGAGATTCAGGTGGAGGCCACCGAGGACGGCCGGCGCATCCTGTGGAACCACAACGTCCGCGTCTATGACGAGAAGCCCACCAGCTTCAAGGCCTCCCTGCGCCAGAAGATCCGCTGGGGCCAGGGCCACTGGTTCGTCGCCCTGCGCAACACCCGCAAGATCTGCCGGGCCCTGAAGGAAAAGCGCATCAGCGTGGGCGAGTTCATCAGCGTGATGCTGTACATGTACAGCCTGTCGGCCTACGTGGTGACGGTATTGCAGCTGATCCTGACGGGGGTTTTGCTGCTGCCCTGCTTCACACCCCATGTGGCCGCCACGCCCCTGGCCTTGCAGATTGTGGGCGTGCTGGTTTTCCTGTACAGCTACTTTGGCCTGTTCTACCTGGCGGACTGGGTGGATAACGGCATCAGCTTCAAGTGGTCCACGCTGCCGGTGATGCTGGTGAGCTTTGTGGCGAACATGCTTATCAGCGCCATCAGCCAGATTGTGGGCCTGGCGCGCTGCCGCCATCAGCACACCTGGGTGAAAACCGAGCACAAGCTCCATGGCGGCGAAACCATGAACCGGGGCAGCGACGTCAGCGCCTGACGTTTCCCTGCCCCATGCATCCGCCCGGTGAACCGGTATGGCTCCCGGGCGGATTTTTTTGCTGCGCGGCGCGGGCAACAAATTCACAGCTTCCCCCTTGAAATTTCCGGGAAAGCGGCTATAATATAGGGGTATGCCAACGTTCACGGCGATGGGGACGGCGGCGGATGCAAACCTGAAGCGAGCCGGAGGATGGTGCAAGTCCGGCAGGGGCGCGCCGCATGCGGATCACCCCGGAGTGAGACGGCCTGAAGCCGCAGGCAAGGGCCGCCCGGGCGCTCCCGATACAGAGCCGCAGGAGGATTCCTGCACCGAGCGGGCGGCGAAAGCCGTCAACATGGGTGGTACCGCGGATTGCTTCATCCGTCCCAGCACAAGGCGTGGGACGGATTTTTTGCGTCCCTGCACATCAGGCGCGCCGCCGCGGCGCATCAGCAACAGGAGGTACAGCATGTACAACAAGGTTCCCACGGACATGAATTTCCCGGCCCGGGAGGCCGAGATCACCCGCTTCTGGAAGGAGAAGGACATCATCCGCAAGTCCTTCCACCACCGCGAGGGCGGCGAGACCTTCACCTTCTTCGACGGCCCCCCCACCGCCAACGGCAAGCCCCACATCGGCCACATCGAGACCCGCGTCATCAAGGACCTGATCCCCCGCTATCAGACCATGAAGGGCAAGAACGTCCTGCGCAAGGCCGGGTGGGACACCCATGGCCTGCCCGTGGAGCTGGAGGTGGAGAAGCTCCTGGGCCTGGACGGCAAGCCTCAAATTGAGCAGTACGGCATCGAGCCCTTCATCGGCGAGTGCAAGAAGAGCGTGTGGAAGTACCTGCACGAGTGGGAGAAGATGTCCGACCAGGTGGGCTACTGGGTGGACATGGAGCACCCCTACATCACCTATGAGGACAACTACATCGAGTCCGAGTGGTGGAGCCTGAAGAAGATCTACGACAAGGGCCTGCTCTACCAGGGCCACAAGATTGTCCCCTACTGCCCCCGCTGCGGCACCGCCCTGTCCAGCCACGAGGTGGCCCAGGGCTACAAGACCGTGAAGGAAACCTCCGCCTACGTGCGCTTCCAGGTCAAGGGCGAGGAGAACACCTACCTCCTGGCCTGGACCACCACCCCCTGGACCCTGCCCTCCAACCTGGCCCTGTGCGTCAACCCCCGCGACACCTACGTGAAGTTCGTGGTGGAGGGGCAAACCTGCATCATGGCCCAGGCGCTGGTGGAGGCCGTGTTCCCGGGCAAGGAGATTCAGGTGCTGGAGACCATGCCGGGCGAAAGCCTCAAGGGCATGGCGTACGAGCCGCTGTTCGACTTTGCCGTGGGCAAGCTGGACAAGCCCGCCTGGCGCGTGGTCTGCGACGACTACGTTACCATGACCGACGGTACCGGCATTGTGCATATCGCCCCCGCCTTCGGTGAGGACGACAACCGCGTCTGCCGGGAGAACGACCTGGCCTTCGTCAACTTTGTGGACAGCCAGGGCCGCATGACCGAGGAAACCAAGTGGCCCGGCGTGTTCGTCAAGGATGCGGACAAGCTGGTGCTGGCCGACCTGAAGGAGCGGGGCCTGCTGCTGGCGGCCGTGCCCTTCACCCATGATTATCCCTTCTGCTGGCGCTGCGACACCCCCCTGCTGTATTACGCCCGGCCCACCTGGTTCATCAAGATGACCGCCGTGCGGGATCAGCTGGTCAGCAACAACCGCACCATCAACTGGATGCCCGACAACATCAAGGAAGGCCGCATGGGCACCTGGCTGGAGAACGTCCACGACTGGGGCCTGAGCCGCGAGCGCTACTGGGGCACCCCCCTGCCCGTGTGGCAGTGCGAGGACGGCCACATGCACGTGGTGGGCTCCAAGGCCGAGCTGCGGGAGATGGCCGTGGAGGATCCCGGCGAGAGCATCGAGCTGCACCGTCCCTTCATCGACGCGGTGAAGCTGCGCTGCCCCCAGTGCGGCAAGGAAATGACCCGCGTCAAGGAGGTCATCGACTGCTGGTACGATTCCGGCTCCATGCCCTTCGCCCAGTGGCACTATCCCTTTGAGAACCAGGACAAGTTCGAGCAGAACTTCCCGGCCAACTTCATCTCCGAGGCCATCGACCAGACCCGCGGCTGGTTCTACACCCTGGAGGCCATCTCCACCGTGCTGTTCGACAAGGCGCCCTTCAAGAACTGCATCGTCATGGGCCATGTGCAGGACGCCGAGGGCCGCAAGATGTCCAAGCACCTGGGCAACGTGGTGAACCCCTTCGACGCCCTGGACAAGTTCGGCGCGGACTCCCTTAGGTGGTACTTCTACACCACCTCCGCCCCCTGGCTGCCCAAGCGCTTCTCCGAGGAGGCCGTGCAGGAGGGCCAGCGCAAGTTCCTGGCCACGCTGCAGAACGTGTACGCCTTCTTCACCATGTACGCGCAGATCGACGGCTTCGACCCGCTGGCTCATCCGCTGGACAAGGTGGAGCTGAGCCTGATGGACAAGTGGATCCTGTCCAAGCTGAACAGCCTCATCGCCCGGGTGGACGATGATCTGGCCAACTACCGCATCCCCGAGCCCGCCGCCGCCATCCAGGACTTTGTGGACGAGCTGTCCAACTGGTACGTGCGCCGCGGCCGCGAGCGGTTCTGGGGCAAGGGCATGGCCGGCGACAAGGAAGCGGCCTTCGCCACGCTCTACCATGTGCTGGTGACGCTGAGCAAGGTCATCGCGCCCTTCGTGCCCTTCATGGCGGAGGAAATCTACCAGAACCTGGTGGTGAACAACGTGCCCGGCGCGGTGGAATCCGTGCATCTGTGCGACTTCCCCGTGGCGGATATGAGCCGCGTGGACAAGGACATGGAAGAGCAGATGGAGGGCCTGCTGGAGGTTGTGCAGCTGGGCCGCGCCTGCCGCAACGCCGCCAACATGAAGGTTCGCCAGCCCTCTGCACGACTGTTCGTCAAGGGCGTGACCTTCACCGAGGCCTATCAGGCCCTGTGCGAGGACGAGCTGAACGTCAAGCAGGTAATCTTCACCGACTCCGCCCGCGACTTCACCACCTATAAGCTCAAGCCCCAGATGCGCACCCTGGGCCCGAAGTACGGCAAGCTCCTGGGCAAGATTGGCCAGCACCTGCTGACCATGGATGGTAACGATGTGGTGGACGCCTTTGCCCGGGGCGAGACGGTGTCCTTCGATATCGACGGTACGAAGGTGGAGCTGGCTGGCGGCGATGTGCTGACTGAGCCCATGCAGAAGCCGGGCTTTGTGGCCCTGGAGGACAAGGGCGTCACCGTGGTGCTGGACACCAACCTGACCCCCGAGCTGATCAACGAGGGCTATGCCCGCGAGGTGATTTCCAAGCTGCAGACCATGCGCAAGGAGGCCGGCTTTGAGGTGACGGACCGCATCGACGTGCGCTACGCCTGCGGCGAGGAGCTGGACAAGGCCATCCAGGCCGGGCTGGAGATGATCCAGCGCGGCACCCTGGCCCTGAGCGTGGAAAAGGCGGACGCCGACGACACCTTCGCCGCCAAGGAATGGAATATCAACGGCCAGAAGGCCGTGCTGGCTGTGCGCAAGCATTCGTAACGGCAACAAAAAAAGCGGCCTTCGGGCCGCTTTTTTGCGTTGGACGGCCTGCCGGTGCAGCCTGAGCGAAGGCTGGCTGGAGGCTTCGGCGCTCCTGCGGATGGTAAAAGCCCATGCTTTGCAAGGCAAGGCATGGGCTTTGTTGATGGTACGCACAGGCATGGGTGCGCTGTGCTGCATGTGCTTCTTACAGCTTGCCGTACAGCGGGCCGTAGTGCTTGCAGGCGGCGTAGTCCGCGGCCTGGGTGTCCCGGGTGCCGAAGGCCGCCCAGGAGTGGGGCCGGTATACCTTGTCCGCAGGCACGTTGTGCATGGCCACGGGAATGCGCAGCATGCTGGCCAGGGTGATCAGATCCGCGCCCACATGACCGTAGACCGTCACGCCGTGGTTCGCACCCCAGTTGGCCATGACGCTGTACACATCCGTGAACGCGCCCTCGCCGGTGAGCCTCGGGGCAAACCAGGTGGTGGGCCAGGTGGGGTCGGTGCGCTTATCGAGGGTGTTGTGCACATCGTCAGGCAGGGTCACGGTGGAGCCCTCGGCGATCTGCAGGCACAATCCCACGCCCTCGACAATGTTCAGCCGCAGCATGGTCACAGGCATCTCCGCCTGGGTCTTGAAGTGGCTGGAGAATCCGCCGCCACGGAAGTACTCGTAGTTGGCCCGGCACCAGTCGGTGGCGTCCAGGCAGGCCTTCACGTCCGCGTCGGTCATCTCCCAGAAGGGCTTCATCTTTCCGCCCGCCGCGCCCGTGCAGTCCAGGGCCGTGGCGCCGGAGTTGATCAGGTGGATGAAGCCGTCCTTTGCCGCGCCCTCGGGCTGCCAGCCGGTAACACGCTGCACCGCGTCGGGGCTCCAGTAGGTGCGCACGTCGTGGAAGCAGGGGGAGGTGTTCGTCAGCAGGGTACCCAGCAGCATGCTCAGGCCGTTGAGGGTATCGTTCTCCGTGGCGAAGGCGGTGGGCTGACGGGGGCCGTTCCAGTCGAAGGTGGAGGCCATGATGGCCTCGGTGAAGTCGCCGTTGGGCAGCCAGTCCGTCCACTGCCGCTGGCCCTGGAAGCCGCCGGCCACCGCGTTCTTGCCCAGGGCCTCCTCATGCCAGCCCAGCTCGTCCAGCTTCGGGTTGCCGAACATCAGGTCCCGGACGATCACGCTGAACTTGGCGATGAACTCCCAGTCCTTGTCCGCGTCCACCACCTTGCTGCGGCGGATGATCTCCGGCAGATCCTTGCCGGCGT
This sequence comes from Aristaeellaceae bacterium, assembly GCA_051883775.1. Classification (GTDB taxonomy): domain Bacteria; phylum Bacillota; class Clostridia; order Christensenellales; family Aristaeellaceae; genus UBA11524. The sequence goes on from JBJEUJ010000144.1 coordinate 12,843, forward strand.
TCACGTCGAAGCCCTCGCGGCAGTTCTCATGAATCCAGGCAAGGGCCTTCTCGTATTCGGCCTGATCGTAGATGTTCAGGGTCACGCGGCGGAGAATCTCCGTCATGTCCACCCACTCGGCGCGCAGGCCCAGGTACTTCTGCATCACCTGCGTATCGCAGAAGGAGCCCATGATGCCCATGGCCACGCCGCCGATGTTCAGGTAGGCCTTGTTCTTCATCCAGCCCACGGCCACCGCGCACCGGGCGAAGCGCAGAATCTTCTCCGCCACATCGGCGGGGACGGTACGGTCGCCCATGTCCTGCACATCATGGCCGTAGATGGAGAAGGCGGGCAGGCCCTTCTGGGCATAGGCCGCCAGCACCGCCGCCAGGTACACTGCGCCGGGGCGCTCCGTGCCGTTGAAGCCCCACACGGCCTTGATGGTGCCGGGGTTCATGTCGAAGGTCTCCATGCCGTAGCACCAGCAGGGGGTGACGGTCAGGGTAGCCACCACGTTCTGGGTGGAGAAGAACTCCTCGCACCGGGCGGCCTCCGCGCCGCCGCCGATGGTGCAGGGGCTGATCACCGCCTGCACGGGGGCGCCGTCGGGATAGCGCAGGGTTTCAATCAGAGCCTTGGCCGCCTCGGCCAGGCCCATGGTCTGGGCCTCCAGGCCCTCGCGGATGCCGCCCCACCGGCCGTCGATGACGGGGCGGAT
>JBJEUJ010000145.1:0-13451 GCA_051883775.1 Aristaeellaceae bacterium
TGCGCGTGTATGCCCGCTGCGAGGAGCTGCCCAAGGTTCTGGGCGGCCTGGGCATCGCCATCATCAGCACCAGCAAGGGCCTGATGACCGACAAGGAAGCCCGCAAGAACGCCGTCGGCGGCGAAGTGCTGGCTTACATCTGGTAATAACCGACACGTCAATGGAGGTGTGAGTAATGTCTCGTATCGGAAGACTTCCGATTACTGTCCCCGCGGGCGTGACGGTTACGATTGACAGCGACAACCTGGTGACGGTCAAGGGCCCCAAGGGCACCCTGACCCAGCAGGTGAATCCCGCCATCACCGTCAAGCAGGAAGGCAATGTCCTGACCCTTGAGCGCCCCACCGATAGCAAGCCCCACAAGGCCATGCACGGCCTGTATCGCGCCCTGGTGCACAACATGGTTGTCGGCGTGACCGACGGCTTCTCCAAGACCCTGGAGATGGTCGGCACCGGCTACAATGCCAAGGCCGAGGGCGGCAAGAAGCTGAACATCAAGATCGGCTTCTCCCATCCCGTCGTTATCGAAGCCCCCGAAAACATCACCTTCGAGACGCCCAAGGACACCGTGATCGTTGTCAAGGGCATCGACAAGCAGCAGGTGGGCAACCTTGCGGCCGACATCCGCGCCATCCGCAAGCCTGAACCCTATCTGGGCAAGGGCATCAAGTATGCTGATGAGCACATCCGCCGCAAGGAAGGCAAGACCGGTAAGAAGTAAGAGAGGGAGTGACTGCAAATGTTCAAGAAGCGTGACCGTAACGAGCTGCGTGAGATTCGTCATGCTCGCGTCCGCAAAAAGATCAGCGGCACCCCCGACATGCCGCGTCTGTCCGTGTACCGCAGCCTGAAGCACATCCAGGTTCAGGTGATCGACGATGTCGCCGGGAAGACCCTGTGCGCCGCTTCCACCCTGGAGAAGGGCATTCAGGATCAGCTGAATGAGCTGGACAAGAAGGGCGCCGCCAAGTTGGTTGGCAAGCTCGTGGCCGAGCGTGCCCTCGAGGCCGGCATCAAGACCGTGGTGTTCGACCGCGGCGGCTATGTGTACACTGGCCGCGTGGCGGAGGTTGCTGCGGGCGCCCGTGAAGCCGGACTGGATTTCTAAGAAGGAGGGACACACGCAATGCAACGCTACGAACAGGTCAGCGAATTCAAGGAGCGGCTGGTTGCTGTCAACCGCGTGTCCAAGACCGTCAAGGGCGGCCGCAACATGCGGTTCTCCGCTCTGGTCGTCGTTGGCGATGAGAACGGCCGCGTCGGCGCCGGCATGGGCAAGGCTGCCGAGATCCCCGAGGCCATTCGCAAGGCCAACGAGGATGCCAAGAAGCATCTGGTGAACGTGCCCCTGAACGGCACCACCATTCCCCATGACATCACGGGCTACTATTCCACCGCCAAGGTGGTGCTGCTGCCCGCCCCCGAAGGTACCGGCGTGATCGCCGGCGGCGCCGCCCGTGCCGTGCTGGAGCTGGCCGGCGTGCGCGACATCCGCACCAAGTCCTTCGGCACCAACAACCCCATCAACATGGTCAAGGCCACCCTGGAGGCCCTCAAGCTGCTGCGCAGCGCTGAGGAAGTCGCCAAGATGCGCGGCAAGACCGTGGAAGAGCTGCTGGGTTAAGGGAGGAGCGAGAACATGAGCCTGAAAGTTACGCTGGTGAAGTCCCCCATCGCTTCCCTGCCCAAGCACAAGGCGACCGTCGCTGCCCTGGGCCTGAAGAAGGTCGGACAGACGGTTGTGAAGCCTGACAACGCCGCCATCCGCGGCCAGATCTTCGCCGTGAAGCACATGGTGAAGGTTGAAGAAGTTAACGAGTAAAGGAGGGAACCCCAATGAAACTGCATGAATTGCAGCCTGCTGTCGGCTCCACCACCGCTGCCAAGCGCGTGGGCCGCGGTGTCGGCTCCGGTCTGGGCAAGACCTCCGGCAAGGGCCACAAGGGCGCCAAGGCTCGCAGCGGCGGCGGTAAGCGCCCCGGCTTCGAGGGCGGCCAGATGCCCCTGTATCGTCGCGTCCCCAAGCGCGGCTTTAACAACATCTTTGGCACGGAGTATGCGGCGGTGAACGTCGAGCGCCTGGAAGTGTTTAACGATGGCGACGTGGTCACCGTGGATGAGCTGCTGGCCAAGAAGATCATCCGCAAGCCCATGGATGGCGTGAAGATCATGGGCAACGGTGAGCTGACCAAGAAGCTGACCGTGAAGGCTGCGAAGTTCACTGCCTCCGCCAAGGAAAAGATCGAGGCTCTCGGCGGGAAAGCCGAGGTGATCTGAGATGGTTGAAAGCCTTCGGAAGATGTGGAAGATCACCGAACTGCGCAAGAAGCTCATCTACACCTTCGTGATGCTGCTGATCTACCGTCTGGTCGGCGTTATCCCCGCGCCCGGCGTTGACGCCGCGCGGGTGATGACCTCCGCTGGCACCGACCTGCCCCTGCTGGAGCTGGTCAACATGATGACCGGTAACGCTTTCTCCCAGATGACCATCATGGCCATGGGCATTACCCCCTACATCAACGCCTCCATCATCATGCAGCTGCTGACCATCGCCATCCCGGCGCTGGAGCGGATGCAGAAGGATGAGGAAGGCGGCGGCCGTGAAAAGATCGCCCGCATCACCCGCTATGTCACCGTCGGCCTGGCCGCGGTGCAGGCCATTGGCCTGGTGGCGGGCCTGGGCTACATCAAGTCCGGCTGGCTGAACTATGTGCTGGTTGGCGTTTCCATGGCCGGCGGCTCTGCCCTGGCGATGTGGATCGGCGAGCGGATCACCGAGAAGGGTATCGGCAACGGTATCTCCCTGCTGATCTTCGCCGGCATTATCTCCAACCTGTTCAACGGCATCACCTCCCTGTTCGGCACTGCGGTGAGCAACGGCACCACCTCTGCCTGGATCAACCTCCTGGCGATCCTGGTGACCTGCGTGGTCATGACGGTGATCGTCACCTTCGTGGACATGGGCGAGCGCCGCATCCCCCTGCAGATTGCCAAGCAGGTGAAGGGCCGCCGCGTGTACGGTGGCCAGAGCACCCACATGACCCTGAAGGTCGTGTCCGTGGGCGTGCTGCCGCTGATCTTCGCCTACTCCTTCCTGGCGTTCCCTGGCACGCTGATCCAGCTGATCGGCGGCACCACCAGCGGCGCCTACATCTGGTGGATGACCTACATGAACTCCGGCAGCCCCTGGTACATGCTGATCTCTGCGCTGCTGATCATGGCCTTCACCTTCTTCTATTCCTCCATCAGCTTTGACGCCAAGCGTCAGGCCGAGCAGCTGGTCATGCAGGGCGCGGTGATCCCTGGTCAGCGCGGCAAGAACATCCGCCAGTACCTGCAGAACACCGTCAACCGCCTGAACCTGTTCGCGGCGCTGTTCCTGGCTGTGCTGGCTGCCGTGCCTACCCTGCTGACCCGCAGCCTGAATGCGCAGGTGCCCTTCGCGGCTTCCTCCATTCTGATCGCTGTGAGCGTCGCGCTGGAGACCATCCGCACCATTCAGGGCGAGATGAGCATCCGCGGCATCGACATGGATATGGAAAAGGGCGGCTTCATGTAAGCTGCTGTGCGCCATGCATCGGTGACAGTTCTGCCGCCGGTGCATGGCACACGTTCGTCATTCGGACTTGTCCGATTCTGAAAGGGGCAACAGAATGAATATCATCTTTCTGGGACCTCCCGGCGCCGGCAAGGGTACGCAGGCGCAGCGGGTGTGCAGCGCGCTGAACATCCCGCAGATTTCCACCGGCGACATTCTCCGCCGTGCCATGAAGGAACAGACCCCCACCGGCGTGAAGGCCAAGGCCTTCATCGACGCGGGCAAGCTGGTGCCTGACGAGGTCATCATCGACATCGTGAAGGACCGGCTGGCGCAGGCGGACTGCGGCAATGGCTATATCCTGGACGGCTTCCCCCGCACGGTGCCTCAGGCCGAGGCGCTGGAGGGCATCGCCAGGATTGACGCGGTGATTGAGCTGGACGTGGCGGATGAGAAGCTGATTGAACGGCTGTCTGGCCGCCGCGTGTGCCTGAAGTGCGGCGCGACCTACCACGTCTCCCGCCTGAATGGCGAGACGAAGTGCGCTGCCTGCGGCGACACGCTGATCCAGCGCGATGACGACAAGGCTGAGACTGTCCTGAACCGCCTGACCGTGTACCATAATCAGACTGCTCCGCTGGTGGACTTCTACCGGGAGCGCGGCCTGCTGAAGGTCATTGATGGCGCCCAGGATATGGACACGATTTTCGCGTCTATCATGGACATCGTCAGGGGTTAAATCATGATTAGTTTGAAAAATCCCGATCAAATCGGGAAAATGCGGGTCGCTGGCGCGCTCCTTTACGAGGTGCTCCAGAAGCTGCGCGAGGCTGTGAAGCCCGGCGTCAGCACCGCTGCCCTGGACGTTTACGCCGAGCAGCTGATCCGCAAGAACCACGCCATCCCGTCCTTCCTGCACTACGAGGGCTATCCGGCTACTCTGTGCACCAGCGTGGATGACCAGGTGGTTCATGGCATTCCTTCCGAGAAGCAGATTCTGCGCGAGGGGCAAATCATCAGCATTGACTGCGGTCTGATCCTGGACGGCTGGCAGGCGGACAGCGCCTTCACCGTGGGTGTGGGCGAAATCTCCCCTGAGGCGCAGTCGCTGATCGAGATCACCGAGCAGTGCTTCTGGAAGGGCGTGCGACAGGCTGTGGTTGGCAACCGGCTGGGCGACATCGGTCATGCGGTGCAGTCCTGGGCGGAGGATCACGGCTGCGGCGTTATCCGTGACCTGACCGGTCACGGCATCGGCCGCGAGATGCACGAGGATCCCGCCGTGTACAACTTTGGCGAGCCGGGGCATGGCCTGAGATTGCGCAAGGGCATGACCATCGCCGTGGAGCCCATGATCTCCGCGGGCGACTGGCGCGTGAAGGTGGACGACGACGAGTGGTGCTACCGCACCCGCGACGGCAGCCTGTGCTCCCACTACGAGCACACCATCGCCATCACCGAGTCCGGCCTGCCCGAGATCCTGACCTATCCGGATTTCACCTGGAATGAGGAGGAAGAGTGATGGAGCGTCTGCCGTTTGAAACCGGCCGCGTGGTGCAGTCCCGTCAGGGCCGCGACGCGGGACGCTGCTTCGTGATCCTCCAGGTGGTGGACGACCAGTTTGTCCTCATGGCCGACGGCCTGACCCGCAAGCTGGACCACCTCAAGAAAAAGAAAGTCAAGCATCTGCATCCCAAGCCCCTGCGCATGGACGTGGAAGCCCTGCTGGCCAGCAACCAGCTCAAGGACAGCGACCTGCGCGCGTTCCTCAAGGAGCATGGGCTTGAAATCGACCAGCCGCTGTGCAAGGAGGGCTGAAAGTGTCCAAGAGCGACGTCATTGAAATGGAAGGCAAGGTCATCGAGGCCCTTCCGAACGCCATGTTCCAGGTGGAGCTGCCCAATGGCCATCAGATCATGGCCCACATCTCCGGCAAGATGCGCATGAACTTCATCCGTATCTATCCTGGCGACAAGGTCACCATTGAGCTGTCCCCCTACGATCTGACCCGTGGCCGGATCACCTGGCGCAGCAAGAGCTGAGGCCATCCCGACTGTCGGCCCCGTGCCGCTGGGAACAAGTTTCCCTTGACGGATCAGGGGAAAGCGTGTAAAATAGACAGGCGAGGGTTTGGCCCGATCACGAATTTTACGGGGTGCTTGAAGATGCTTCCGCGCCCTCTACCACGTACATCAACTGAGGAGGTACCAGAACATGAAGGTTCGTCCGTCCGTGAAGCCGATCTGCGAAAAGTGCAAGATCATCAAGCGCAAGGGCAAGGTCATGGTCATCTGCGAGAACCCCAAGCACAAGCAGAAGCAGGGCTGATGTCCTATACGAGCTCCGGGATGCCCGGGGTTCGTTTTTTATTTCCGGAAGAAAATTGACAGCGCCACGGGGATGCTGTACACTGGTGCATGAGGTGACAAGCATGGCGGGGCTGGTATGGGATGGACGGGGCAGCCTGGTGAGGCTGCGGGAGATGCTGGAGGGCCTGGGGATGCGCCGTCCGCTGCTGGTGGCGGGGGACAGGCTGTCCTCCCTGCTGGCGGAGCGAACGGGGCTGGCGCTGCCGCGATTCGGGGGCTTCCATCCCAACCCGGACTTTGCCGACTGCAGCCGGGGGGCTGAATGCTACCGGGAGCAGGGCTGCGACGGGCTGGTGTCCATCGGCGGGGGCTCCGCCATGGATACGGCCAAGGGCATCAAGGCCATGCTGCTGGCCGGTTCGGCTGAGGGCGCGCTGGCCTATCATTTCAGCAGAGAGAGGATTCCCCATATCGCCATTCCGGCTACGGCAGGCACCGGCGCGGAAGCCACGCAGTTCGCCGTGGTGTACCTGCAGGGGATGAAGCACAGCCTGAACCATCCCGCACTGCTGCCGGAGGGCGTTCTGCTGGACGCATCCCTGCTGGACACGCTGCCGGCGTATCACAAAAAGTCCTGCGCGCTGGATGCGCTGTGCCAGGGCATTGAGTCCTACTGGGCCGTGGCGGCCACCACAGAAAGCCGTGTCCATGCACAGGCCGCCATCCGCGGCATGCTGGACAGCGTCATCCCGTACCTGGCGGGAGACGCTGCTGCGGCGGACGCCATGCTCCATGCGGCATGGCGCAGCGGCCAGGCCATCCAGGTCAGCCGCACCACCGCCGCCCATGCCATGAGCTACCGCCTGACCCATCACTTCGGCATCGCCCACGGGCATGCCTGTGCGCTGACCCTGCCGGTGCTGTGGGAGCAGATGCTGCCGGAGGATGGCCTGCGGCCCGTGCTGACGGCGCTGGCGCAGATCATGGTCCTGCGCGACGCTGCGGAGGGCCCGCTGCTGCTGCGGGGTCTGCTGATCGCCCTGGGCATGGAGGCTCCGCCCATGCCGGAGGCTTCCGTGCTGGACGACCTGGCAGCCTCGGTCAATGCGGAGCGGCTGGGGAATCATCCGCAAAGGCTGACGCAATCCCAGCTGCGGGAGATTTATGTCCGGGCCTTCCGGCCTCTTGGCGGGGAGGAGCGGCGGCAATGCCTGGAGGTATGGCATGCGCATGAAGGAGCATGAGCTGACCCTGGGCGCGGAGGGCTTCGTCCGCGCGGTGAGTGATTTTGTCTTTGTGGAGGATGCGCCGGCGCCCTCGGACGTGATCCTCATCCCCGGCAACAGCAGCCCGGTGCACGCGCTGCGGGCGGCGGAGCTGTACCATCAGGGCATGGCAAGGTACCTGCTGCCCTCGGGGCGGTTCACCAAGGTGGTGGGGCATTTCGCCGGGGTGGACCCTGCCTGGCGGGACAGGTATGCCGGGGATTATGAGACGGAATGGGCGTACCTGAAGGCGGTGCTTGAGGACGCAGGGGTACCGGCCTCGGCCATCCTGCGGGAGAATCAGGCCACCTACACCTGGGAGAATGCCCAGCTTTCCCGGCGGGTGACGGATGAAATGGGCCTGACGGTGCGCCGGGCGATCCTGTGCTGCCGGTCGTACCATGCGCGGCGGGCGCTGCTTTACTATCAGGCGGCGTTCCCGGAGGCGGAGATTCGCGTGTGTCCGGCCAGCGTGCCGGGCTTCAACCGGAAGGACTGGTACCTGACGGAGGAAGGCAGGGCCATGATCCTGGGGGAGGTGCGCCGCCTGGGGGATCAGGTGAACGAGGTTTTTGCCATGATGCTGGAGCAAATTCCCTCCGGGAATCGTTGATTATGATGAAAAGGGCGGGTGGAATCAGCCATGACCATGCACGACGGCCACCGCAAGCGCATGCGCGAGCGCTTCCGCAAGAACGGTCTGGACGGCTTTGCGCACCATGAGGCGCTGGAGCTGCTGCTGTTCTACGGCCGCGCCCGGGGCGATACCAACGCCCTGGCCCACAGCCTGCTGGACGCCTTCGGCTCCCTGAAGGGGGTGCTGGAGGCCGCGCCGGAGCAGCTGATGACCGTGGACGGCGTGGGGGAGGAAACCGCCACGCTGATCTCCCTGATGCTGCCCATGTTCCGCCGGTATTCCGCCTGCGTGTGCGAGGAGCGGCAGCGCATTACCAGCCGCAGCGACGCGGCGGCCTACTGTCAGTCGCTGCTGGCGGGCTGGCGGACGGAGCGGTTCTACGTCATCTGTCTGAGCAGCTCGGGGCAGGTGCTGGGGCGGCGCAAGGTGGCGGAGGGCACGCTGACGGAGGTGCTGGCCTATCCGCGCCTGGTGGTGGAGACTGCCCTGAACTACAACGCCCACAGCGTGGTGCTCTGCCACAACCACCCCAGCGGCGACCCCACCGCCTCAGGCGACGATGTGCGCACCACCCGCCAGCTGCAGCAGCTGCTGGCCGCGCTGTCCATCACGCTGCTGGATCATATCATTGTTGCGGGGGAGAGCACCTACAGCATGCTCCAGCACGGACAGCTGGATATGCGCCAGCTGATGGCGGGCGCGGGCATGCCGCATCCTCAGGGGCGGGAAGCATCACCCCGCCCGCGAACCAAGCGAAAGGATCAAGCACAGCCATGACCAAGCCACACGGAAGAATCTGGCGGTTCCTGACCATTCTGGTTATCCTGATACTGACCGGCATGATCGCCTGCCTGGGGGTGATCGGCATGCTGGTGTGGAAGGTGAATCACGTGCCCCAAACGGACGAATACGACGCGATCGTGGTGCTGGGCGCGCAGGTGAAGGCGGACGGCTCGCTGTCGGTGCAGCTGCAGTGGCGGCTGGACGCGGCCTATGACGCCTGGGAGAAGAACCCTGTGATGATCGTGACCTGCGGTGCGCAGGGGAGCAACGAGCCTGCGCCGGAGGCCCTGGTCATGCGGGATTACCTGGTGGCAAAGGGCGTGCCGGAGGAGATGGTTCTTACCGAGGCCACGTCCGTCAACACCCGGCAGAACATTCGTCATGCCGCGGCGATGCTTTCGGGGCATGACGTGCAGACGGTGCTGCTCGTCACCAGCGATTATCATCTGCCCCGGGCCATGGCCCTGGCGGAGGACGAGGGCCTGAAGGCCACGGGCCTGGGGTCACAAACGCTGCCGCAGTACTGGCTGAAGAACTATGGCCGGGAGGCGCTGGCCTGGATCAAATACTGGGGGCAGAAATATCTGCACCTGCCGCTGGAGTGACACGATGAATGCTGATACCCTGGCCGCCCGTCTGACGGCGTGCGGCATTCCCTTTGACCCCGCGCTGCCGGAAAAGCTCCTGCGCTACCATGCGCTGCTGATGGACTGGAACACCCGGATGGATCTGACCGCCGTCACCGACGAGGCGGAAATGATGGACCGCCACTATGTGGACAGCCTGATGGCGCTGCGCTTTGACCTGATCCCCCGGACGGGGAAGATCATCGACGTGGGCACGGGCGCGGGCTTTCCGGGTCTGCCGCTGGCCCTGGCCTGCCCGGATGCCCGGGTGACGCTCATGGACGCCCAGCAGAAGCGCCTGACCTTCCTGCAGGCGGTCATCGACGAGATGCATGTGCGCAACGTGACCCTGGTGCACAGCCGGGCGGAGGACGGCGCGCGCCTTCCCCTGCACCGTGAGCAGTACGACCTGGCTGTGGCCCGGGCGGTGGCGCCCCTGGCGGTGCTGGCGGAGTATCTGCTGCCCTACGTGCGCGTGGGCGGCAGCGCGCTGTGCTGGAAGGGCCCTGCCCTGCAGGAGGAAATGCAGCAGGGCCGACGGGCGGCGCACCTGTTGGGCGGGAAGGTGGCGGAGCCCATCGCCTGCGAGTTCCCCGATCGCGCCTGGCAGCACCTGCTGCTTCCTATTCAAAAAAAGGAAAAAACCGCTCGACAATATCCGCGAAAAGCCGGCACGCCCGGCAAGTCGCCCCTGGGCGCATCCGACCCGTGACGACCCGAAGCCCGTGAATACGGCTGTTTTCCGCAAAAAACGCCCTGCCTTCCCCGCGAACCGTGACGAACGATTCTCCGCGGGGAAAGCAGGGATTTTCTTTTGCCGGGAAGAAAGTCCCTCATCAAGAGCCGCGCCGGGCAGCGGGAGTATCGGGGGAGCCTTTCGCCCGCCCGTGCGGCTCGATGGGAAAAGGAGAGAGGCACATGCTCAACCGTACATACGATACTGCCTGTGAGCAGCAGGTCTGCTGGCTGCCCCTGGACAGGATCACGCCCCGCATCAGCCAGCCCTTTGGCCGGGAGGACAGCCAGTCCATGGCGGAAATGTGCGAGTCCATCCGCCGGGACGGCCTTTTGCAGCCCATCACCGTGCAGCGGATGGGCAACGGGGGCTTCATGATCGTCTCGGGGAACCGGCGGTATCTGGCCTGCCGGATGCTGGGCATGACCCACATTGACGCGGTGGTGCTGCCCGGCGCGCCGGAGGATCAGTCCCTGCAGGAGACGCTGGAAATGCTGCTCTCCCGGCGCATGCATTATCTGGACGAGGCCAAGGCCATGGCACGGATCCTGGACAGTGGCGCGATGGATCGGGAGAGCCTGGCGCGGAGCCTGGGCACCACCTCGGCCGCAGTGCGGGAGAAGCTGCGCCTGCTGGAGCTGGACGAGGGGCTGTGCATCCTGCTGGTGGAGCAGGGTCTGCCGGAGCGGATCGCCCGGGCGCTGCTGCGCCTGCCGGACAACCGCGCCCGCATGAGCATCGCCCTGCAGGCCGCCCGGGAGCATCTGGGCGTACGGGATGTGGAGCTGCTGGTGGATGCTGCCCAGACGAGGCTGCCGGTGCCGCCTGTGCCCGGGGGCAGAACCATCACCCTCATGCGGGATCACCGGCTGTACCTCAACGCGATCCGCTCCATCGCCGCGCAGATGGAGGAGGCCGGGATCCCCGCTCACATGACCGAACGTGCCCTGCCCGACGCGGTGGAGGTCACCCTGCGCCTGCCCACCCGCCGCAGAAGGAGCCGCTCCTCCGCCTGCAGCCGATAACCCAGGCGCGGCTTCCCACGGAGAGCAAGTTCGGCGGTATGGCATATCGAACGAACAGGGACGCGCCGTGCCGTCCGCCGCCGGGAGGGTCATGCCTCCGCCGGGGGCCAATAGGCCCGCAGGGTTTTCTCAATCCAGTAGAGGTAGCGGGGGCCGGGAACCTCGAGGGCCTTCATCCGCCGGTAGAGGGGCAGACCGTCGCCCGCGTCGTGCCACAGGTCGGTGAACACGCAGTCGAATCGCTCGCCCGGGGCCGTGCGGGCGGCGTAGTCAAAGGCGTCCGCCTGGACGATGTGCAGGGCCTCCCGCCGGGGAAGGCGGGGCAGCAGGCAGCGGCGGAACAGGTCAATCACCGCCTGGCTGCGCTCCACCACGGTGACGCTGGTCACCTGCGAGTTCAGCAGCGCATGGAAGGCAAAATACCCCAGCCCCAGTCCATACGCCGCGACCTTCCCGAAAACAGCCTGGGCGCATGGGCGGATGGTGTTGATCTCGTTGGGGGTGACGGTCATCCAGACACGGCCGTTTTCCGTCAGGGCGGGATAGCGGAAGCCCTCCCGGAACCAGCCCAGCTGCGGGTATACCCGGCCGTCCGCATCCGTGAGGAAATCGTCCGCCACAAACAGCTCGCAGGGGGCGTAGGCGTCCTCCGCCAGGGCAATGGGCCCCACCGTCCCCGCCGCGCCGTCCATGGCCTGCAGGCAGGGGTCCGAAAGATAGTCGGCGGGGTCAAGCTGCCGCAGCATCCGGGGCAGGTACCGCCGCCACAGGGGCGCGGGCAGCTCCAGCCAGGCGGCCAGCAGGTGCATGTAGGCCTCGTTTTCCGTCAGACCAAGGGCGGTCATCTCCTGAAGCGCCGCCGGGGTGATGGCCCGGGGATCAGCACACAGATAGCCGCTGAGCCGGGCAAGGATGGTTTCGTTGTCCTGGTGAATGCTGTTCATGGCACGCCCTCCCTTGCCGCTGATGATACCATATTCCGCCCCGGGATGCAAACGGCCCGCGCCATGAAGAAGGCGCGGGCTGCTTGTTTACTTCCGGCGCAGGGGCTGGCTGAACAGCCCGTGCTGCGTGCAGTACCAGTACAGGGTGCCGTAGGGCATCAGGGGCAGGCGGGTGGCCAGATCCCACTCGGGATAGGTGCGGCGGAGAATCAGCGTGTCCCCCGTCACCAGGGCGAGAAAGGCGATGTGGTGCTCCCTCGTCTGCGGATGGTCGGATGTGACAAAATATTCCTGCTCAATGATGCTCACCGACAGCTGCTCCTCCGGGGCGGCCTTCTGCACCGTCAGGGGCGCGAGCCGCCGTCCGCAGCAGATGGGAGCCGCCTCGCCCTGGCCGAGCATCAGTCCGCCGCAGTGGGGGCAGACGTAGAAGCGCGTCAGGCGCATGTTGCCGTTGACGGGCCGCTGGGCAGGCAGATCACCCTCCAGCAGCGCGCCCACATCCACCCCGAAGGCCTCCGACAGCGCGGGCAGCAGCGATACGTCCGGGCAGCCCAGCCCCCGCTCCCACTTGCTGACGGCCTTGTCGCTGACACCCAGCTGTTTGGCCAGCTCCAGCTGGGTCATGCGGCGGCTCTGGCGCAGGGTGCGGATCAGCCCGCCGGTCTTTTCCTGATCCATGGTAATCACCTCGCACCCAATATACCATACCTGGCATGACCTGAGCAATGAACGCTCCGTAGAGCGGGACGGATCAGCGGACGAAATTCGTCAGCACCTTGGGGTTCTCCGGCGCGGGAACGCCATGCTCCTTGCCCAGGGCGATGCACTTGAGCAGCCAGGCCATGTTCCGGCCCAGGTTGGTCATGGTCTGCAATCCCTCGGGATCCTCCTGCACCTGCTCGGGCTGCGCGCCGTAGACGTGGTTCCAGTAGGTGGAGGACACCACCGGCATGGAGCAGATGGTGAAGTACTTGTTGATCACGTCGAAGGAGGCGGTGGTGCCTGCCCGCCGGGCGCTGAGCACCGCGGCCCCGGGCTTGAACATGAAGGCCGGACCGCAGGAGTAGAACGCCCTGTCCATGAAGGTCAGCAGCCGTCCGCTGGGGTGGGCGTAGTACACGGGCGAGCCGAAGATGAAGCCGTCAGCCTCCTTTGCCTTTTGGGTGAAGGCGTTCACGCAGTCGTCAAAGACGCAGCGGCCGGTCTCCCGGCAGCGGCGGCAGGCGATGCAGTCCGGCAGGGGCTCGTTGCCGATGAAGAAGGTTTCGGTTTCAATGCCCTCCTGCTCCAGCGCCCGGGCCGCCTGAGCCAGGGCCACGCTGGTGCAGCCGTTGGGGCGGGAGCTTCCGTTGACCAGCAGTACTTTCATGATGCTTCCTCCTTTGTCTTTGCGGCAGATGGTCTGCTTGTATTGTAGCACCCGGTAGCAGCCACCGGTCAAGAGGCTGCAGTCATTTTGCCGCTGAAAATGCGCAGCGCCCCGGGGCATGCCTGCTCCGGGGCGCTTGGTCTGCGTGCTGATGGCGGGACTCGAACCCGCACGCCTTGCGGCAGGGGATTTTAAGTCCCCGGTGTCTGCCATTCC
>JBJEUJ010000146.1:0-2513 GCA_051883775.1 Aristaeellaceae bacterium
AGAGAGCCGAAGGCTCTTTGGCGAGGGTCTGGGGCGAGAAGCCCCAGCGTTCCCCCTCTCCCACGCGCACGTTGTATGACCGAAGGCGTGCAACCCAATCGCGAGCCGGGTGTGGGCACTGCCCACCGAGAAGCCCCAGCGTTCCCCCCTCCCACAATTTCCACTGGACAATTGCCCACGAACAGGGTATCATGGTACAAAGAAATGGAGGAGATGCGAATGAAGCTGACCGTGCTGGGCCTGAGCGGGCTGTATCCCACGCCCGACGGCGCAACCTCCGGGTACCTGGTGCAGGCCGGGGAGGACTGCATTCAGCTGGATCTGGGCAGCGGCGTGCTGGCCGCTCTCACCCGCTACACCGCGCCCGAGACCCTCACCGCCCTGGTGCTCTCCCACTGGCACTACGACCACGCCTGCGATGTGCTTCCCCTGATCTATCGCCTGGAGGCCACCGGCGCCACACTGGATGTATTCGCCCCCGTGGATGAAAACTCCCCCATCCGCCAGGCCGTTTTGCGTTGCAAAAATATCCGCCTGCACGATATTGCCGGGGGCGACGAAATCGCCCTGGGCGGTGCGATCATGCGGGTCTATACCGCGCGGCACCCCGTCCCCGCCGTCATGCTCCGGCTGACCCGGGACGGCTCCACCCTGTGCTACACCGGCGACACCAATACCGTGCCGGAGCTGAACGACTTCGCCCGGGAGGCCGACCTGCTCCTGGCGGACGGCCTGTTCCCCGCTGCCATGTGGGCCGAGGGCAAGCCCCACCTGTCCGCGGAGCATGTGGCCCGCCTGGCCGTGGAGGCAGGGGCGAAGCAGGTGGTCATCACCCACCTGAACCCCGCGATTGACCCTGCCGGGCTGCTGCGGGAGGCCCGGGCCATCCGCCCGGACGTGACCCTGGCGGAGCGCTTCAAGGTCTACCAGCTATGAACACGCGGCAGGAGCGGCTGCTGGCCTGGGCGCTGCCCATGGCGACGGCGGCGCTTGTTGCCGGCATCCTGATCGGACGGGCGTCGGACAGCGCGGCTTTCGGCTGGACGGCGCTCCTTTGCGCTTCGGGCGCGGCAATGCTCACCCGCGACAGGGCAAGGCGTACCGCTCTGCTCATGGCCGTGTGCGCCCTGGGATGCGCGCTGGGACAGATCGCCTACCATCCCGTGCTGCCGGAGGAGGGCTACTATGCCGTCACCGGCATTATCACCGGGGAAATCCGCTATGGCGACAAGGGCCAGGTCAAAACCGAGCTGTGCCATGTCACCCTGGATGGGGAAAGCGCCGGCAGCGCCTACTGGAGCTTCTACCTGGCCGAGGGCGAGGAGCTGCCGGAGGGCCTCGTCCCGGGCGCGCAGGTGACCATGAACGCCCGGCTCTATCACCCCGATGGCGCGGATAACCCCGATGGCTATGACTTCCGGGAGTACCTTCTGCAGCAGGGGATCACCCTGGGGCTGTACGGCCGGGAGGGGCTGCGCTGCACGGATGCGCCCTTCACCCTGGACGGCCTTGCCGCCAGCCTGCGCCATCGCCTGACCCGGGGCCTTGCGCAGACCATGGGCGATAAGGCCGGCGGGTACGCTGCCGCCATGCTCCTGGGCGTGAAGTCCCTGGTGCCCTCGGAGGATCGGGCGGCCTTCTCCCGGCTGGGCATCGCTCATGTGCTGAGCATCTCAGGCTTCCACGTGGGCGTGCTGGCGGGCATGGCCGGATGGCTGCTGGGCCGGCTGCGCGTCTCCCGGAAGGCCCGGGCGGCATGCATTGCCCTGCTGCTGGCCGCTTACAGCCTGCTGACGGGCATGCATCCGCCGGTGGTGCGGGCCGCGCTGCTGCTGATGCTGCATGAGTACGGGCAGGTGCGCCGCCGCCAGCGGAGCTCCCTGCACCTGCTGTGCGCCTCCATGCTGCTCATGCTGCTGGTGAATCCCTGCCAGCTCACCGGGGCCAGCTTTCAGCTGACCTACGGCGCGGTGCTGGGGCTGACGCTTGTGTCGCCCGCCCTGCGCCGCCTGCTGGATCCGCCCGACGGCTGGCGGCGGAGGCTCTGGCAGACCTTCTGCGCCACCCTGGGCGCGCAGATCGGCCTGCTCCCTGCGGAGCTGTACTGGTTCGGGGAGCTGCCGCTGCTGGGCCTGACGCTGAACATGATCGTCTTCACGGTGGCGGCGGGCATGATGCTCCTGTACTGGCTGACCATGCTGCTGCTGCCCATCCCCGCGCTGGCGGTTGTGGCGGGCCGGGCCGCCGCGCTGGTCACCTCCGCCCTGGCGGGCGCGGTGCGCTTCCTGGGCGGGCTGGATGCCGTCACCCTGTGGACGAAGCAGGCCAACCTGCTGACCCTGATCGGCTGGTGCCTGATGCTGCTGGGGATCATGTACCTGTCCCCGCTGACGGGCCGTCGGCGGCTGATGGCGGGGCTGACCGGTGCGGCGGGGCTGCTGATCTCGCTGATCCCCCTGCCCTGGGGCGGGACGACCTACATCCAGTTCAGCGTGGGCAACGGGGACGCTGCG
>JBJEUJ010000147.1:0-2512 GCA_051883775.1 Aristaeellaceae bacterium
TGGGGCGGGATGTTGGTGGCCATGCCCACGGCGATGCCGCTGGAGCCGTTCACCAGCAGGTTGGGGAAGCGGCTGGGCAGCACGGCGGGCTGCATGAGGGTCTCGTCGAAGTTGGGGTAGAAGTCGACGGTGTCCTTCTCGATGCCCTCCATCAGATAGGGGGCCAGCTTGGACATGCGGGCCTCGGTGTAACGCATGGCTGCCGCGCCGTCGCCGTCGATGGAGCCGAAGTTGCCCTGACCGTCCACCAGGCAGTAGCGGATGTTGAAGGGCTGGGCCAGGCGCACCATCGCGTCGTATACGGAGGAATCGCCATGAGGGTGGAACTTGCCCAGCACGTCGCCAACCACGCGGGCGGACTTGCGGTAGGGCTTGTCCGGGGTCATGCCCAGCTCCGCCATGTCGTAGAGAATGCGGCGGTGCACAGGCTTCAGGCCGTCGCGCACGTCCGGCAGCGCGCGGTCAATGATAACCGCCATCGCGTAGGAAATGAAGCTCTTCTTCATCTCCTGCTCCAGGTTCACCGGGATCAGCTTGTCTTGAATACTGCTCATGCTCTATCTCCATGCATTAGGGTATCGGGGGATTGCCCGTTCCGGGCGGGTGGATCAGGCTGGGTTGGTCGCGCTCGGGCGGGTATGGATGTATGCGGCTCGTTTATCCCGGGGTTCGGGGCAGGCAGCCCCGGATCGGGGGTCCAGGGGGGCGTCTGCCCTCCTGGGGAACCTGCACGACCGCGTCGCGGTGCGCCCGTCGCGCGCCGTGCCTCCGCGCAAGCTGCACGACACACCTACGCGCGCTCATGCCGCGACCGAAGGTCTGTACCCCATTTGCGAGAATGGGAGTCCAGAGGGCTATGCAGCCCCCTGCCCTCGTCACACGTCCAGGTCCTTCACCAGGTCGCTGTTTTCCTGGATGAATTGCTTCCGGGGCTCCACCTGATCGCCCATGAGAAGGGTGAAGATCTCGTCGGCGGCCATGGCGTCCTCGGGGGTGATCTGCATCATGGTGCGGGTCTCGGGGTTCATGGTGGTCTGCCACAGCTGCTCGCTGCTCATCTCGCCCAGGCCCTTGTAGCGCTGGATTTCCGGCTTCGGGTCGCGCCCGATCTCGTCCAGCACCCGCTGCAGCTCGTCATCGTCATAGACGTAGCGCTCCGTCTTGCCCTTGGTCACCTTGTACAGCGGGGGCATGGCGGCGTAGACATAGCCCTTCTCTACCAGGGGCCGCATGTAGCGGTAGAAGAAGGTCAGCATCAGGATGCGGATATGCGCGCCGTCCACGTCCGCGTCCGTCATGCAGACGATGCGGTGGTAGCGCAGCTTGCTCTCGTCGAACTCCTCGCCGATGCCGCAGCCGAAGGCCGTAATCATCGCGCGGATTTCCTGGTTGCCCAGCGCCCGCTCCAGGCGGGTCTTTTCCACGTTGAGGATCTTGCCACGCAGGGGCAGGATGGCCTGGAAGTGCCTGTCGCGGCCCTCCTTGGCCGAGCCGCCGGCGGAGTCGCCCTCCACCAGGAAGATTTCGCACTTGCTGGGGTCCCGCTCGGAGCAGTCCGCCAGCTTGCCCGGCAGGGATGCGGACTCCAGCACCGTCTTGCGGCGGGTCAGCTCGCGGGCCTTGCGGGCGGCCTCCCGGGCCCGCTGCGCGCTCAGGCACCGCTCCAGGATGCTCCGGGCGATGGCGGGGTTTTCCTCCAGGTAGGTGGACAGCTCCTCCTTCACCAGGTCGTTGACCACGCCGCGCACCTGGCCGCTGCCCAGCTTGGACTTGGTCTGGCTCTCGAACTGGGGATCCTCCATCTTGATGGAGACAATGGCCGTCAGGCTCTCGCGCACGTCCTCGCCCTTGAGGTTGGCGTCGGAGTCCTTGAGGAGCTTGTATTTGCGGCCGTAATCGTTGATGGCGGCGGTCAGGGCGGTGTTGAAGCCCATCAGGTGGGTGCCGCCGTCGGGGGTGGCGATGTTGTTGACGAAGGTGTAAATGTTCTCCGCGTAGGAGTCGTTGTACTGCATGGCCACCTCCACCAGGATGCCGTCCTTGAGGCCCTCGGTGTAGATGGGCTCGGGGAAGAGGGGCTCCTTGTTGCGGTTGAGGTGCTTGACGAACTCCCGCAAGCCGCCCTCGAAGCAGTAGTCCTTGACCACCGGCTCCTCGCCCCGCTCGTCGGCAAAGACGATGCGGATGCCCTTGTTCAGGTAGGCCATCTCCCGCAGGCGGTTCTTCAGCACGTCGAAGTCGAAGGTCACGCCCTCCTCGAAGATGCCCTCGGGGTTGTCCTTGCTCTTCACATCCGGCCAGAACTGGATGGTGGTGCCGGTGCGGTCGGTTTCGCCGATGACCTTCAGGTCGTACAGGTACTTGCCCCGGGCGTATTCCTGCTGATAAACCTTTCCGTCCTGATAAACCGTCACCATCAGGCGCTCGGACAGGGCGTTCACCACCGACGCGCCCACCCCGTGCAGGCCGCCGGAGACCTTGTAGCCGCCGCCGCCGAACTTGCCGCCGGCAT
>JBJEUJ010000148.1:0-13412 GCA_051883775.1 Aristaeellaceae bacterium
ATGCAGACGGAGAAGAAGTTTCATTCCGGGTTTGTGACCATTGTGGGCAGGCCCAATGTCGGTAAATCCACGCTGATGAACGCCCTGGTGGGGGAGAAGGTGGCCATTGTGTCCAACCGGCCCCAGACCACCCGCAACCGCATCATGGGCGTCATGACCCGCCCGGACTGCCAGATTGTTTTCCTGGACACACCGGGCATCCACAATCCCCGCACCCGCCTGGGCGAGTACATGATGCAGTCCGTCCGGGACGCCATGGATGGCATGGACGGGCTTCTGGCGCTGGTGGACGCCACCCAGGTGGGGGAGCAGGATCGGAAGATCGTGCAGGAGATGAGCGGCCGCAAGGTGCCGAAGATCCTTGCGCTGAACAAGATCGACCTGCTGCCCAAGGAAAAGCTCCTGGCGCTGATGGAATCCTTCGCCCAGTGCGGGTATGACGAGATCATCCCCATCAGCGCGAAGACCGGCGACGGTGTGGAGGAGCTGGCCCAGGCGCTGATGGCGAAGCTCCCCGAGGGCCCCAAGTATTTCCCGGACGACATGATGACCGACCAGCCCGAGCGGCAGATTTGCGCGGAGATGATCCGCGAGAAGGCGCTGCTTCACCTGCGGGACGAGGTGCCCCATGGCATTGGCGTGGAAATGATGGCCATGAACAAGGAAAGCGACGATTTCATGGAGATTCACGCCACCATCTACTGCGAGCGGGAGGCCCACAAGGGCATCATCATCGGCAAGCACGGGGCCATGCTGCAGCTGATCGGCAGCGAGGCCCGCAGGGACATCGAGCAGCTGCTGGGCCTGCATGTGAACCTGAAGCTGTGGGTGAAGGTTCGCCCCGACTGGCGCAACCGCATGTACGATCTGCGCACCCTGGGCTACGATAGCAAGTAATCCGCTGATACGACAATACCATCCGGTTATCGACAAGGCCCCTGCATCCCGATCATCGAGGGTTGCAGGGGCCTTATGATGGCCGCATAAGGGGCCGGAGCAGCCGGGAAAGCAGCCACTGCAGGGCGGAAGCAGCATGATGCCCCTGCCGCATGCTGAAAAGAGCCAGCATCGGCAGTGCCACAGTCACCATCAACAAAGGCCCCTGCGTCCCGGATCAAGGGCGCAGGGGCCTTGCATATTCGATCTTACAGCTGTGCCAGGGAGCGGGGATACTCCTGCAGCAGAGGCTTGAGCGTCGCAAGGGTGCTGGCATTACGCTCCAGTGCAGGCATGAACCACAGCAGAATGGCCCAGTCGATGGCGGCGGGCAGGTTGCCGCCCAGCAGCCCTGCGCATACGGCAATGAACTGCTGCAGCTCGCTCCTGGCGCTGCCGGAAAGCGGCGGAAGCTGTCCGGCCAGCGGGGCCAGCGCCTGGTCGATCTGCGCGGAGGTCACGTCAGAGGTCTCGGACAGGGCGCGCAGGGATGCGGCGCTGACAGGCTGTGCCTCCGACGCGGGAAGCTCCGCGACGGTCTTATCGGCCTTGATGGAGAACACAGGCCAGGGATCCACGTCATAGGCGGCGTTCCGCGTCAGATGCGCGGCGGAACGGGCTACCATCACCTTGGTGACGGCGGGCAGCGGCGCATAGTTGGGCAGCGCCGTCAGCAGCACGGCAGGGGTGCCGTCAGGCGTCGGAGCGCAGGGCAGGGGACGCTGCTCGGCGGAAATTTGCTGGGCATAGCCGCTGAGCCAGCCCAGGGCTGCCGCCACGTTCCGCATGACAGTGGCGGCCACGGCAGGCGCGGCGCAGACCAGCCCAATGCGGGGGGATACAGCCAGCAGCGCCAGCATGGCAGCGACCTCTGTGCGGTCCATGGGTGCGCCGGAGGCCTGCATGGCGCTGCAGACGCGATCCAGGAGGGCCTCGCCGGGCACGGATACACCCGGTACGCTGCTCATCCGCAGGGGAATCCCCGCGACGGGTGCGGTCAGCTGCGCGTCCGCCATGGCCTTGGCTACGGCGGCGGGCAGCACGGTCTGCTGCAGCTCGTCCACACGGGCCTGCAGGGCGTCCCGCTGGGCAGTCAGGGCGTTCAGCTGCGCCTGGAGGGCGGCGAGCGCCTCCCCGGCAGCGGCTTTCTTCTCATCCAGCTGGCGGCAGGCGGCCAGGCTCTTTTCCTGCATGGCGCTGACGGTGTTCTTGCGGAAGGCTTCCACATCCGCCCTGGCCTGATCCAGCTGAATCAGTGCGGCCAGCCGCTCCGCCTCCAGATCCTGCAGGCGGCTGAGCATCACCCGCTGCAGGGGCGTGTCCCCACCGGTGAGGGAGAGCTTCGGCTCCAGCTTGGCCCGCATGCCGTCCAGGGACAGGATGAAGTCCGTCAGCTGCGTCTGCGCCTCGGGAACCGCCCAGGCGACGCGAAGGCTTTGGCAGGCCGTCTCCACGGGATTGACCACATGGCGCATGGCCGTGCCCGCGGGCAGGGAATCCGCCGGAGGCTCGTAGCGTGCCACCCGCCACTGGCTGGACACGACCTCCTGCAGCTTGTTCTTGGGCTGCGGAACCGAGGTTTTCAGCGGCGCGCGGTACAGGGGCGTACCGGACAGGGGCGCGGAGGGCGCGGGAGAAGGACGGCTTTGGGGCGTTTCGGGCGTATGAAGCAGGTTGGCGCTTTTGGACAGGGGCTGCTCAAGCTCCTGCAGGGTTTCATCGAAGGACTTGCCCTCCTCCAGGATCGTCAGCCGCTGGCCCAGGGGAAGGGGAGCATCCTCGGCCACGGGGGCGGCCGGCTTGGGCGCAGGGGCTGCGGGGGCGGCGGGCTTTGGCACGGGCGCCGCCGGAGCTTGCTTGGAGGCAGGAGCGGACGATGCAGGCTTGCCCGTCTGCACAGGCGCGGCGGTGGACTCGGGCGAGGGCATGCAGAGCATCACGCGCTGAACGCCGTCAGGGGATTCCATGGGCACCAGGGTTCCCGCGGCTTCACCCGCGGGCTGGGGCGGTACGGGATGCTGCTTTTGCACGGGCCCCAGGAGCGTGTCGTCCATGCGGATATAGAACAGGGGCGTGACAGCCTTGTCCGCCAGGGCGGCAGCCTCCTCCGCCGTGCCGGGCAGCACCTCGAAGAAGGTATGCTCAGGCAGAGGCTTTACCGTGTCGGAGTAAAGAATAAACTGATTGATTTCGCCGCGCTCGGGGCGGTAATTCTTGTTCGTACGGATTTTTCCGGCATCGGCAGGAACGCCCCGCAGATCCACCGCGCAATAATGCCCCAGCGCGCGCATGCGATCCTTGAAGGTGTGCTGCTCGGCACGGTCGGGCACAATGCGCAGGCAGCCCTCGTCCGGCCAAAGACTGACCGCTTCCTCCCGAATATCACCGTGGCAGGTGATCAGCGGCCGGACGCGGAAATAAGCCCGCTGGACATTGTCCTCTTCAAGATAAGCCAATACAAGATCCTGATCGAGATTCATGCTATGCCTCCATACTACGATAGAAATAGGCTTGATTGAAGGGCTGATTCACGGAAATAAAGCATGCGTCAGGCCACCACCGCGTGACGTCATGCTGCGGACCACTTTGTATGTAAGAATTGTATCAAATACTGACCGTAACGTCAAGCAGCAAAAAGGGAAATCCTATAACTTTTATGCATAAAATGCGTTCGGCGGGGAGAAAATCATGTCCATCAAGCAATATGACGGAGGCAGTATGTCAGCGGGCATGGTGATTCTGACGGTCGTGGCCGTCCTGATTTACTTTGGCGTGGTGCAGCGCGTGCTGGACAGAATGTACCTGACCGACCGCGCGGCGCTGCTGCTGGTGGCGCTTTTGTTCGTGGGGACGCTGCTGCCCAATATCACGGTGGGGCGGGTGTCCGTATCCCTGGGCGGCGCGGTGATTCCGGTGGGGGTGTGCGTATTCCTGCTGGTGAAGGCTGACACGGCCTGGGAGGTATGGCGGACGATCATCGGGTCGCTGCTGACGGCGGCGGCGGTATACGGGCTGTCGGTGCTCCTGCCGCCGGAGGCGGAGCAGCTGCCCATGGATCCCAACCTGCTCTACGGCCTGGCGGCGGGCGTAATCGCCTGGCTGCTGGGGCGCAGCAGGCGGGGCGCGTTTGTATGCGGCGTGCTGGGCGTGCTGATGGCGGACATTGCCACGGCGCTGGTGAACTGGAGCCGGGGCATTGACCAGCAGCTGGTGCTGGGCGGCGCGGGCATTGCGGACGCGGTGGTGATCGCCGGGGTGATGGCGGTTTTGCTGGCGGAGCTGGTAGGGGAGATCGTTGAGCGCATCGCCCGCAGGCGGACGGCTGCGAAGGAGGGAAACCGTTCATGAAGAAGCTGCTTGCACTGGCAGCCATGCTGCTGCTGCTGCTTCCGCTCCATGCCGGCGCGGAGGAAACCGTCTGGACGCTGGTCACCGAGGCAGGGGAGCGGATCACCGCCATCTGCTACGAGCCGGAAGCGGGGGATCAGTACATCTCCGGGGACAACCGGCTCTACGAGGTGGTGCGGGTGGAGGGCGACAGGGCCATCCTTGCGGAGCGGGGCGAGGCGGAAATGCCGGACGTGAGCTGGCTGGACGCTCCGGATGCGGCCCAGGCGGTCAGCGCGGGCCGGGGGAGGTTCATCGCCCTGTACTGCACCCACAGCGACGAGAGCTACGAGCCCTCCGACGGCACTTACAGCAACGATCAGCGGGGCAGTATTTACGAGGTGGCCCACGCTCTGGCTGATGCCCTGACGGATGACGGCGTGCAGACGGAGGTGTCGGATGCGCTGCACCATCCCCATGACGCGGGCGCCTACCGCCGCTCCCGGCAGACAGCGGTGGAGCTGTTGAAAAGCACCCCCGACGCGCTGCTGGACATCCACCGGGACGGCATTCCTGATCCTGACGAGTACGCCGTGACCCTGGGTGGCAGGAAGGCCTCCAAGGTACGGCTGCTGGTGGGGCGGGGCAATCAGAACATGGCGGCCAACAAGGACTTCGCCCTGACCATCAAGGCGGTGGCAGACAAGGTTTACCCCGGGCTCATCAAGGACATTTACATGGGCAAGGGGGCCTTCAACCAGGATCTTCTGCCCCGGGCGCTGCTGCTGGAGTGCGGCACCTACACCCTGAGCAAGGAGCGTGTGCTGGTCAGCATGCCCATGATGGCGGATGTGATCGCCCGCGCCATGTACGGCGGTGTGACGGGCTCGGCAGGCACGTCGGACTTGCGGGGGACGGCAAACGGCCAGTCCGGCGGCGAAACCCAGGGCGAGCCGGATGTGGAGCCTGCCAGCGAGGATTCTTCGGGCGCGGTGAAGGGCATCGTGTGGGTGGCGGTGATCGTGGTGGTAGGGCTGATCGTCTACGGCGTGGCTGCCACGGGCAGCTTCAAGGGCGGCATGAGGAAGGCCGGACGCAACCTGAACGAAATGACCGGCGGGCTCGTTGGGAAGAAGCCCGACGACGGGGACAAGCCGGAGACATGAAAGCAGCCGGACAGATGAAAGCGTCTGTCCGGCTGACTTCGTTTGTATCGGGAAGGCTATTTCACCGGCTGGGTGGCCAGCTTCTTCTTTTTCACTTCCGTGCGCCACACCAGCAGCACCATCATCAGGATGGTGCCCACGTAGGGGAAGATGGCCGTGAGGGCGGAGGAAATGCCCAGGGACTGGAGCCTCATGCCCAGCGCGTCAATAAAGCCGAAAAGCAGCGCCGCCAGGAACACCTTGGGCGGGTTGGAGCGGCCGAAGATGACGCAGGCCACGGCGATGAAGCCCCGGGAGCTGGACATGTTCTCGCTGAAGGTGGACAGGTACCCCAGGGACAGGTGCGCGCCGGAAAGGCAGGCCAGCATGCCGCAAAGGAGGGATGCGATGTACTTCATCCGCTCGGGGCTCTTGCCGGCGGAGCGCAGGGATTGCGGATGCTCGCCCGCGCTGCGCAGCCAGAAGCCCATGGGCGTGCGGTAGATCAGCACCCAGCACAGAAGCACCAGCACCCAGGAGACATACACCAGCAGGGTATTGTTGTTCAGCAGCTGGCCCAGGACGGGGATCTGGTCCAGCCAGGGGGCGCTGAGCCGGGGCAGGGTGGACAAGCCGCCCTCCGGGGCGTGGAAGGTGCCGCTCTGGCCCGTCAGCTCCCTGAGGAGGAAGGTGGTCAGGCCGCCGGCGAAGATGTTCAGCGCCACGCCGATGATGAACTCGTCGCTCCTGAACCTGATGACGAACACGCCGTAGAGCAGGCCCAGGATCAGCCCGGCGGTCAGGGCAAAGACGAGGCCCATGACCCAGCTGCCGCAGACCCAGCTGCCCATCACCGCAGCAAACGCGCCGATGAGCATCATGCCGTCGCAGCCGATGTTCATCATGCCCACATGGTCGGTGAGCAGGCACCCAAGGGCGCAGATGACCACGGGCGTGGCCGTGCGCAGGGTGTTTTGAAGCAGCCCCAGGCTCAGGATGGATGCAAGCTGGCTCATGCCGACTCTCCTTTCCGCAGCGTCATGGCCGCCCTGCGCTGGGCACGGCGGGCCTGGATGGAGGAAACGATGCCCTCCTCCGCTGCCATGAAGAAGATGATGATGGACTGGATGATGATCACCAGGCTGCTGGGAATATTGGCCACCAGCTCCATGTTGGCCCCGCCGATCTTCATCGCGCCGAAGAACACGCTCATCAGGATGATGCCCGCGGGGTTGTAGCGGGCGATCATGGCCACCAGCATGCCGTCGTAGTAGAACTCGTTGGAGACGGACTCAATGAAGCGGGTGTGCAGCCCGAACACCTCGAACATGCCCACCAGGCCGCAGATGGCGCCGGAGACCACCATGCTGCAAATTGCCAGCCGGTCGGACTTGATGCCGCAGTAGCGGGCGAAGCGCTCGTTCTGGCCGGTGAGCTTCATCTGGAACCCGGCGGTGGACTTCTTCATCACATACCACACCAGGAAGGCGATGATGACGGTCAGGAAGATGCTCTCCGTCAGGCTGGAGCGAGGAATCAGCCGGTCGAACATGTAGGCAGGATCCACCGCGTCCGTGCCGGAGGACACGCCCCGCTCGGCGGTCTTGAGGGGACCATTGGCCAGGAAGGAGCAGAAGTAGATGGCGGCGGAGTTCATCAGGATGGTGGTGATGACCTCGTTCACCTTCATTTTCACCTTCAGCACCGCGGGAATCCACGCGTACGCGCCGCCCGCCGCCATGGCGGCCAGCAGGCACAGTGGCACGCCGATCCACGGGGACAGCCCCGCCAGCCTCGCGCCCACAATGGCCGAGGCCATGGCGCCCAGGTACAGCTGGCCCTCGCCGCCCACGTTGAAGATGCCCGCCTGGGCCGCCACGGCGGTGGCCAGGCCCGTCAGGCACAGCGTGGCCGACTTGGCCAGGGTGTTGCCGATGACGCGCTTGCTGCCGAAGGCACCCTGGAACATCAGCGTATAGCCCTCGATGGGATTGTGCCCTGTGGCGAGCATGATCACTGCGCCCAGCGCCAATGCCAGCGCCACGCTGACGACCAGCGCCAGCAGATAATTCAGCCGGTTCCTGCGCTTCATGCTTCCGCCTCCCTGGTGCCGCCGGTCATGTAGTAGCTGATCTCCGTCTTGGGAATCTGCGAGGGAATGAACTCGCCGGTGATGCGCCCCTCATAGATGGTCATGAGCCTGTCGGAGAGGCGGTACAGTTCGTCCAGATCCGCGCTGACCAGCAGGATGGCGCAGCCAGAGTTGCGCTTGTCCATGATGAACTGGTGAATGGCCTCCATCGCGCCGATGTCCACGCCGCGGGTGGGCTGGGAGATGATCAGCACCGGCGTGTCAAAGGAGAACTCACGGGCCACAACCACCTTCTGCATGTTGCCGCCGGAGAGGCTCCCCACCGGCACGTCCACGCCCGCGCCGCGGATGTCGAAGCGCTCGAACAGCCCCTGGGCGTACTGGCGGATGGCGCGCTTTTTCATGTGCGTGCGCAGGAGGGAGAAACGCTTCTCCTTCTCCCGGCCCACGATCAGGTTGTCCGTCACATCCGCCGGGGCGGATACGCCGGTTTTCAGCCTGTCCTCCGGCACATGGGCAAGGCCCAGGGCCCGCACCTGGCCGGGGGTCATTTTGCGGATGGACTGCCCGGCGATGCGGATGTCCCCGCCCCGCAGGGGACGCATGGCGGTGATGGCCTCCACCAGCTGGCTCTGGCCGTTGCCCTCGATGCCCGCGATGCCCAGGATTTCCCCACGGTGCACCTCCAGGCTCACGTCCCGCACGGCGGGAAGCCCCCGGTCGTCCGTCACCTGCACACGCTCCAGCGTGACGGCCACATCGTTGTCCGTCACGTCCGGGTCATGGCGGTCCAGCTCGCCCAGCAGCACCTCGCGGCCCACCATCATGGAGGCCAGCATGCGCTCGTTCACATCGCAGGTGTTCTCCACGCCCACCAGCCTGCCCGCGCGCATCACGCCCACCCGGTCGGAGATGGCCATGACCTCGTAGAGCTTGTGGGTGATGATGATGATGGTCATCTGCTTTTCCCGGACAATCCGGCGGATCACGGCGAAGAGCTCGTCGGTTTCCTGGGGGGTGAGGACGGCGGTGGGCTCGTCCAGGATCAGCACATCCGCGCCCCGGTGCAGCGTCTTGAGGATTTCCACCCGCTGCTGCAAGCCCACGCTGATGTCCTGCACCCGGTCCCGGGGGTTCACCTGCAGGCCGTATTCCTTCACCAGCTGCTCGGTCAGGGCATTGGCCTTCTTCAGGTCGGCGAGCACGCCGCAGATGCGCGGCTCCCGGCCCAGGACGATGTTCTGCGCCACGGTGAAGGAGGGCACCAGCATGAAGTGCTGATGCACCATGCCCACGCCCCGGACGATGGCCTCGCTGGGGCTGAAGCGGGTGACCTCCTGGCCCTTGATGACGACCTGGCCGCTGGTGGGGGTGTTCATGCCGTAGAGGATGTTCATCAGGGTGGACTTACCCGCGCCGTTTTCGCCCACCAGAGCGAACACCTCGCCCTTGCGGATGTCCAGGGACACATCGTCGTTGGCCAGCACGCCCGGGAATTGCATGGACACATGCCGGAAGGAAACGATGGTTTCAGCCAATGTAGATCGCTCCAATTCCTTGGTCAGTCATGATGCATGAAAAGCGGGCAGGGAAATTGCTCCGCTGCCCGCAGGGTAAGCACCGTCAATCAGTTCAGCGTGGAGGGAACGACGATCTCGCCGGAGATGATCTTCGCTTTCAGCTCCTCCACCTCGGCCTTCAGCTCGTCGGAAACCTGCTGGGGCATATCCTCCGTGCCATAGGCCACGTCAATGTAGCCGGTGGCCATGTCGGCGCTCCAGATCTGATTGGGCTGGAACTTGCCGTCCATATCGCTGACCACGTCGTAGATGGACTTGTTCACCCGCTTGACCATGGAGCAGAGGATCAGGTCGGGGTTGATGTACTTCTGGTCGGAGTCCACGCCGATGGCGTAGTTGCCGGTCTCGGCAGCGGCCTCGAACACACCCTCGCCGGTCTTGCCGGCCACGGCGAAGACGATGTCGCAGCCCATGTCGTACAGGGCCAGCGCGGCCTCCTTGCCCTTGGCGGGATCCTCGTAGTCGTCGGTGTACTTGCGCTCCACCACGGTGCTGGCGTTGGCGTACTGCGCGCCCGCCTCATAGCCCACGATGAAGTCGTTGATGGTGTCGGAATCCTCGCCGCCGACCACGCCGATCTTGCCGGTCTTGCTCATGGTGCCGGCGATGTAGCCCACCAGGAAGGAGCCCTCGTTCTGCTTGTAGATGATGGACATCAGGTTGTCACCCACGCCGTCCAGCCCGTTGTCGATGAAGATGAACTTCGTCTCGGGGAAGTCAACGGGCACGCCGGGGGTCTTTTCCGTGCCGCACAGCGCGTCCCAGAACTGCCAGCCCACGGCGATGACCACGTCGCAGTTTTCCGCGGCGGTCACCAGGCTGCTCTCGTACAGGGAGGCGTCCTCCTTGCACTCGAAGATCTTGGGGGTCACGCCATAGTCGGCCACCAGCTGGTTCAGGCCCTCCACGGAGGAATCATAGAAGGAACGGTCGCCCTGGGTGCCGGCCAGCACCACGGCCACGGACAGATCGCCCGTATCGGCCAGGGCGGGGACAGTCAGACAGGCGATGACCAGGAGCAGGGTCAGCATCATTGCCAGAAACCTTTTCATGTGAATCGACCTCCGAATGATTGTCGTCAATGGCTTATGCCATCACCATTCAATTCTTGCTTCATGGGTAAAATTCCTGCAAGGGAGGTGTGAAAAGAAGGATTTTCCCACGCTGGAAACGTACCTGTTACCCCATAGGAAACGGAGGTGCCGATGGAATGAAGCTGCTGTTTGTCAACGCCTGTCCCCGGCTGGAGGAATCCCGTACGCTGGCCCTGGCCCGGGCCTTTATGCAGGAGCTGACGGCCCTGCGGCCGGATGCGGCGGTCACGGAGCACTGCCTGCCCCGCATGAATCTGCGGCCCATCGACCAGGCGGGCCTTGCGCTGCGGGAGCCCCTGTGCGACGCACGGGCCTGGGAGCACCCCTTCCTGCGCCCGGCGGTGGAATTCCAGCAGGCGGACGCGGTGGTCATCGCCGCGCCCTACTGGGATCTGGCCTTTCCCGCCATGCTGAAGGTGTGGGTGGAGAACGTCTATGTCCGCAACCTGACCTTCCGCTACGAGCACGACCGGTGCATCGGACTGTGCCGGGGCCGGGAAGCGGTATACATCACCACGGCGGGCAGCCCCGTGGGAGGGAACGACTGGGGCGCGGGGTACATGCGGGCGGTCTTGGCGTCCCTGGGCATCGGCGGCTTTACCGAGGTGAAGGCGGAGGGCATCGACCTGGAGGGCTGCGACGTGGAGGCCGTGCTGCGCCGGGCGGAGGAGGAAGCACGGCAGGCAGCCCGGCTCCTGGCGGGGAGAATGCCCTGATTATCATGACAAACGAAAGCATCCGCGGAACAGCGCGTCCGCGGATGCTTTGCTGCGCGTGGATATGGTGCGGTCAAAGGCGCAGCATGGCCACGAGCTCGTCACCGTCCATGTCGCCGGTCTCTGCAAAGCCCATCGAAAGGTAGAGGGCTCTGGCGCGGGTATTGTCGGGCTCAAAGGACAGGTAGCAGGTTTCGGCGGGCCCGCAGGGGAAGGTGCGGATGAAGTCCAGCGCCAGCGCGATGGCCGCCCTGCCGTAGCCGTGCCCCTGATATTGCCGGTCGATCATCAGCCGCCAGAGGGTGTAGCCGTCCCGGGCATAGGCCGGGGGATCGACCCACTCCTCGTCCGCGCCGTAGCCGATCATCAGGAAGCCCACGGGCGTATCGCCGTCATAAATGCCGAAGGGCCAGGCGTGTCCGCCGGTGGAAAGGGCCAGGTAGGCCTCCACCAGGCTCTCGGTGTTGCTGGCGACAAAGTTCTTTTGTTCCTCATACACGCGCAGCTTCAGCAGCTGCCACACATTTTTGCGGCTGACCGGCTCCAGTCTCAGCATGGTACTTCCTCCGTGATGGATGATGATGTCATAACGCCCGGGCCTCCCTCTGCGTAATGGGAAGGCCCGGGCGTGTGCAGGCGGTTCAGTCCACCTGGCTGTAATCGGTGATCAGCTCAAAATTGTAGGGCTCCTCCAGCGTGCCGGAGCCGGTGGCGTTGTCCAGCATGGACAGGTCGATGTAGCAGGCGGGACGCACGCCGCCGTAGCGGTTGTTGGCGGCGGTGGAGGTGTGGCCGTCAAAGCCGATCAGGTTGTGGAAGCCCACCCGGGGCATGCCCGTGGAGAAGTACCAGGTGTTGCCGCTGGCTTCGTCCTTCCAGGCCTCGGGATGGGTCATGGCGTAGGGGGTGGGGGAGCACTCCCGGGGCCTTTGGGGATCCAGCTGCCAGTGGCGGAAGCCGTAATCCTCCCGGCGCAGCTGGGGGTTGGACAGGTAGAACAGCCAGCCCCGCTCCTCGGAATAGCACACAGCCTTCAATTCATCCCCGGTGAACATTTTCGCGCGGATGGTCTCGTTGAGGGTGGTGTAGATCAGGTTGTCCTTCCAGTTGACCAGGTCGATCTTCTTGTCATGGTACTGGGCAAAGTCGATGACATAGGCCGTGTAGCAGAAGGCGTAGCCCTCCTCCACTGCCAGCACCTTCCAGGTGACGGGCATGACGTCGCCCTCGGCCGTATAGGGATAGCTGCCGAAATTCATGAAGGTGTAGCCGTCCACGTTGTTCTTCAGCTGGCCCACCTCCATGTCGTAGCCCTTGATGAGCCGCTGGGCGTCGGTATCGGGGTAGGTCACGGCATCAAAGCCGGTGGCGAAGGCGAGGGTCGCGGGGGAGAAAAGCAGCAGCATCGCCAGGCACAGCGCCGTCAGTCTGCGCATGATCGGAAGCCTCCTTCAAGCATCATCCTGTGTATTTTACTTTCTCCCGCGAGGATTGTCAATACAAAGGAGCCCGCAGGACAAAAGCGACCACAAAAGCGTGAAGGGCAGGCAGATCTGCCCGCGCCAGTTCAGCGGCATGCTCCTGTAATCCCATACCTGATAGCTGCGGTTCCACACAAGGCCGCAGAGGGCCTCGATGCCCGTGACGCACAGCCCGCCCAGCCCTGCGCGCACCGGCAGGGAAAGCTTCAGCCGGCCAATGCGGTGAATGGCCAGGCAGCTCAGTCCCCCGGCCAGGGCCATCGATGGGTGCGTCCGGCCCCGGCAGGCGATTTCCAGCAGCGGATAGCCCACCGCGCCCAGCAGAAAGGGATGTCGCATGCGCTTTTCACCTCACAGGTAGCGTGTCCCCTGGCAGGCAGGCGCATCCATGGCAAATGCATGAAGAAGGGCGGGCGCGCCCCCATGGACAGCGTCCGCCCCGGTCAAAGGGGAGAGAATCAGGTTATTCCTGCACAGCCACGTCCGGCTCCCCGGCCGCAGCCTTGCCAATGAGGCCGCCGGTGGTTACGTCCCTGAGCATCTTCGGGATGTCCAGCCCCACGGATTCCTTCACCGCCTCGAAGGTCTGCAGCATGGCGCCGGTGGTGTCCCGGGTCATGGCGGTGGCGCCGCCCTCGCCAAAGAGGATGATCTTGTCCGTCTTTGCCAGGGGCTCGCCCACGGCGCGGGCCATGTCGGGCAGCTTGTCAATGAGCATCTGCAGCATGGCGGCCTGGCCGTATTCCTTCATGGCTTCGGCCTTTTTGAGCATGGCGGCGGCTTCCGCGTCGCCCTTCATGCGGATGGCCTCGGCTTCCTTTTCCGCCAGCAGATACTGGGCCTCGGCCTCCTTCTGGGCCTGGATGAGCCGTGCCTCGGCCTCCTTCTGCGTGCGGTACAGGTCGGCCTCCGCCTGGGCCTGCACCACCTGGCGCTGGGCCTCCGCCGCGGCAATCTTCGCGTCCCGCTCGGCCTCGGCCCGCTCGCGCACCTCGATGGACAGCTTCTCGCGCTGAATCTGCACCTGCTGGGCCTGCAGCT
>JBJEUJ010000149.1:0-13375 GCA_051883775.1 Aristaeellaceae bacterium
CCGCCACATACCCCCGCAGGCGGAAGCGGCTCTGCTGCTCCTGGGTCACAAAGGGGAAGTCCCAGCCGATGCGCATGGCCCCGGGATGGGCCGCCAGCAGCCCGCTGCGGTGCGCCCAGCGGTCCATGTAGGCGTTCACGTCGTCCTCGGGGTTAGGGGAGATCATCACGTAGCGGGCCATGGTGAAGCCCTCCACCCGGCGGATGCCTACCTGCGAGTACACGTCCCCCGCGCCGTCCAGCGTTTCCCGCACCAGCGCGTCCAGCCTGCAGGCAAACAGGTCGCACAGCTCCACCAGCTTGCCCAGCTCCGGCGTGGCCTCGTCCGCCTCCCACCGGCAGACTGTCTGGCGGGATACCCCCATCCGCCCGGCCAGCTGCTCCTGGGTCATTTTCTTCTGCCTGCGCAGATACTGCAGATTCCTTCCGATGCTCATGCGCGCCTCCCTGTGCAATGTCTTTTCCGGCTCCGGATGCCTCCATTGTACCATATCCCGCTCCCCGCAGCCACCAACCGCCGCGGAATCTTTGGGCCGCCCCTGCCACCCGGCGTGCGACATTTCCAGCCAGGGTATGCGCGGCAGGGCGTAAAAATCCCCCGCCGGACGTCGCCGGAGGGGGAGCAAAAGGGGCTCGATCAGTTGTCCGCACGGTTGAAGCCGTTCTTCATATGCTCGCTGGCGGTGAGCAGCACCTTGTTCAGAGTGGCGGTGGTCTGCTCCTTCGCCATGGCGCAGAGCTTCCCATTGGCCTCCTCGGTCAGGGTGAAATCGCCGGATTCCGTCATCTTCCGGTCGTATTCCCGGATCAGCTGGCGGCCCAGCACCGCCACCATGGCCTGATAGCGCTCGATCTGCTGCACGCAGGAGGCGTAGTTCGCGTCCGCCAGCGCACCGATGAGACGGCTGCCCCAGTACAGGTTCTCGGTGGAGGCGTCCAGGGTCACGCTGCTGACGTAGGCGGGCATCTTCCCGACCCGGGCATAGAGGGGCAGCATGGCCGAGAAGGTGGTGGAGCCGAAGCAGATCCACTCCACGCCCTTGAGCGCGTCGGGCACATCGGGGCGGATCTGGCAGATGGAGGTCACGCCCGTACGGTTGATGCCGATGGAGCGGTACATGCCCCGCTTGCCCGTATCCTGCCCGGCGTAGGGGTTGTAGGGCGTGCCCTGGTAATGCCCGGCGAGCAGGTAATGCACATCCTCCGCAGCCACCTTGCGGTCAGGCGCCAGGGCCCAGGGGATGTTGTCGCTCTCGGGGGTGAATTCCGCGTCGGGGCCGTCCCAGCGGTGGGTATAAGGGGTCAGGTACCGGCCCATGAACCAGGCCCGGGGCGTGTTGTAGATGTGATCCTGATCCGTGCGGGAGCCGAAGACGTCCCGGGGGTTGAATTTGCCGCCCTGGTTCAGGTCCAGGTGATTTTCCGCGATGAACTCCCGCAGGTCCGCCGAGCACAGGCAGCTTTCCTGCGCGCCAAAGGCGTCCTCCAGGTCGAAGCTGTCCATGCCGAACTGGTTGGGCATGATGACCACCGCGTCGTCGGGCACCCTCCGGGCCATCCAGTGATGCCCGCCGATGGTCTCCATCCACCAGACCTCGTGCTCGTCATTGAAGGCGATGCCGTTGGACTCGTAGGTGCCGTACTTCTCCAGCAGGGAGGCCAGGCGAAGCACGCCCTCCCTCGCCGTGCGGATGTAGGGCAGCACCAGCACCACGATGTCCTCCTCGCCGATGCCGCCGGGCACGTCCTTCTCCCGGCGGTTGGCAGCCTTTTTGTACATCACGGGCATGTCCGCGGCAAGCACCCGGGGGTTGGAGGTGATGGTCTCCGTGGCGGTCATGCCCACGTTGGCCTCGTTGATGCCCGTGGCGGCCCAGATGCCGTTGGACTTGTCCACGCTGGGGCTGGCGGTGTAGCGCAGGGGATTGTCGGGCAGGTCGATCTCCAGGTGGGAGATGACGCTCTTGTACTTCCGGGGCTGATCCTTGGGCTGGACGACGACGAGCTTCTTCACGTCGAAGTGGCCGTCATCGGTGCGGGCGATCATGGTGGAGCCGTCGTTGCTGGCATTCCTGCCGACGAGAACTGTTGTGCAGGGCATGAATCTTCGCCTTCTCTTTCTGTCGTTATAGAGTGTATCTCATGCATTTGTTGATTGCAAGGTTTATAGGTTGATTCTAATTCCGGTGCAAACGCTGGTGCTCATTTCTTTGCAGATGTGTACCCAGTCCTCTACAACGCAAAGGAGAGTTGTACAGGGCGATGTTTAATTAAGTCATTCGCATCACCAGTAATCGCATAATTTGTCAGCAGCGCTTCAATTACCGGATTTCTATTTTTTTCCTTTGCGCCTACATGATAAAAATGCTCTTGTGTAATTTTATGGCAAGATGTCCACACAGTATCAATATATTCATTCTGCCTATAATCATTATGATCCCATGTTGACAACATAAATTTTGCTCCACTATGAGAAAGAGTTTGGCTTAATGTAATTTCCGATTCCTCATTCCAGCTATCATAATAGTCCACATGCCGTCCAATGTATGGCGGATCACAATATATAAAGTCATTCGTTCCTGCCATTTCAATCGTTTTTTCAAACGGCTGGCACAGAAATATCCACGAATGCGTTTTCAACATATCTTCGATATATTTGACTTGATTTGCAACTTTTGTTACATATGCCTTTGAAAATCGCTGAGGCTTATGACCATACGGCACATTGAATTCATAATTTCTGTTAAATCGAATCATACCATTAAAGCATACTCTATTCAAAAACAGAAAGTCTAAAGCATCGTGATGTTTATTGAAACGTTCTCTTACACAATAGTAATAATCCGAATCGCCAGCCTCAAGCAGTTTACCCTCTTTCTCAAGAAACTCACGCACTCTATAAGAAGTTATCTCGCCTTTCTTTATTTGATTATAAAAGTCAATGATATATGGATTCGTATCAGCAAATATCGCTTCCTTTGCCGCAATATTGAATCCCACAACTCCCGACCCCATAAAGGGTTCAATCCAAACGGAATCAGTTGAGAGAGATACGTTTTTTTGTATCAAGGGAACAATTTTTGTTTTGATGCCCTGTATTTTAATTGGAGGTACGAATATCTTATCCATCATGTCATCCCTTCCTTTTGGGTGGTTTTGGATTATTCAAGGTATCAGGCAAATTGCGATAATGAAGATATTCTGCAAATGAAGACAACCTTTTCCGCTTTCCTGCATGATCCGTTATCTCCATTTTGCCATAATTAGCCCAATAATCGTCAAAATACTCTTCACCAGCTTTAACGAAAACTCCATTCCCGTTGAGAATATCCGGGATATATTGAATACTTCCAATGTTTGCTGTATTACCACTGCCACCTTTATCCCCAGCAATGCGCCATTTCTCTTCAGCAAAGAAAATACAATTACGAATCACCGCAGGAATTGATCCTAAATCCTCAATCGAATAGGCTCGGAATTCTGCATCTTTAGGTATTTCAGTTCTCGAATAAATAATACCAAGGCAAAAATGTCCACTGTATTGTCCATAGGGATACTGGATATTCTTAGTGCTTGTTCTATTTATAAAGTATTCACCATGCGAGCCCAATGTAAATCCGTTACAAAATCCCGGATAATCCTCATCTCTATATGTCGTTTTGAGATCAACAGCAAACTTAATATCTGAGTTTGCTTTGTTGATAAAGGTCAAATCAGGATACCAGTTCTGATAAGTGGCCAATTCAATCTCATAACCTATCTTTTCAGCAAAACAAAGAAAGTGCGGGAAAAGATGTAGTTCCAAAATCTTTGACACTATTTTCGTATCAGTCGAAATGGTATAAATGTTTTTGAATACATCAATAAAGCCGCGAATAGTCCATTCATCGTTCTGCACGATTTTGTCTGTTAACGTCGTTGCAAATGCTTTCAACTCGGCAGCAAATGCCCCTTTTTCTTCAGTATATTCCATATATGCTGCTCCTTTTCTGAATGAACATTCTGCAAGATTATTATAGCACAGATTGTTTTCGAACTCAATTACTTCATTATCTGATACAAGAACGGAGTTTTCTTTTATTATTCACCGCGCTTCCATCCCATCGATGTGAACGATGTGCTCTTTGCAAAGAAAAAGTTCTCAGTCTTTCAACTGAGAACTTTGCGTGGTCGCAACAGGACTCGAACCTGTGCTCTCGCTCCGCTCGGTCAGGTTCGCAATCGTCGCGCGGGGCGCTGTCGCTTCCCGCACTCCTTTGCTCACCACGCTTCCGCCTCGCTATCGCCCACTGGGCGATATCTCGGCTCCGCGCCCCATTGATGTGAACGATGTGCTCAGCACACGAAAAATCCCGGCCTTTTCTGACCGGGATTGCGTGGTCGCAACAGGACTCGAACCTGTGACCCCATCGATGTGAACGATGTGCTCTACCAACTGAGCCATGCGACCTTATTCGGTTGGCTGGGGTTTCCCTCAGCGACGAATAAGATTATAGCATGGTTTTATCGGTATGTCAAGGGTTTTTTTGATTTTTCTAACGAACACGTCAGAACAGCCCCGCGATCTTCAGCAGGCCCAGCAGGATCATCGTCCCGCCGCCTACCCGCCGGATCAGCAGCTGATGCCTGCGCAGCCATCCCACCGCATGGGACAGGCGCGTCCACAGCCCCATGCATGCAAGGAAGGGCAGCATCATCCCCAGCGCGTACACCGCCAGCAGGCCCATTCCCCGCAGGGCAGTGGCCTGGGCCTCGGCGGCAGCCATGGCCAGCACGCCGCTCAGGAACGCCGTGGTGCAGGGCGTCCAGGACAGCGCCAGCGTCAGCCCGAACATCAGCATGGAGAAAAAGCCCCCCGACGCGTAACGGGACGCATCCGCCCGCACCCCGGGCAGGTGCAGCCAGGGGATCACCTCCAGCGCCATCACCCCGAAGAGAATGAACAGCCCCCCGCACACAAGGTTCACCCACCGGCGGGGGATCCGGCCCATCAGGCTGCCCAGCGCGCCCGCCCCCGCCCCCAGCGTCAGGTAGAAGGCCATGAACCCCACGGCGAACCCTGCCATCCGCAGGAGGATGTCCCGGCGGCGCGCCGTCTGCCCGCCGCTGCCCAGCAGCGCCGCGAAGTATACCGGCAGCAGCGGCAGCACGCAGGGGCTGACAAAGCTGACAATCCCCTGCGCCAGCGCCAGCCACACCGTGGGCGAGGGCGCGGATGCCTGGGCCACGGTCAGGTCAATGGGCATCGCTGTCGCCCTCCGTGGGAACGGCCCCGGCAGATTGCACCGCCGCCTCCATGGCGGCCGCGTCGATGGCCCCGGGGTAGTAGGCGGTCAGGTAGCCCTCCGCGTCCATGATGACGCTCACCGGGAAGCCCTGGATGCCGTACATGTAGGTGAAGAAGCCGTTGTCCTCCACGAAGGCCAGCTCCCCCAGGCCCTCCTGTTCCAGGTAGGCCCGGGCCGTGGCCTCGTCCTCCCCGGAGGGCACGTGCACCAGCACCACCCGCAGCCCCTCGCCGTAGCGCTCCTGCAGGGCCTTCAGGTCCTGCATCTCCCCACGGCAGTACACACACCAGGTGGTGAAGAAGTTCAGGTAGGTGGGCGTGCCCTTCCAGTCGGAGAGGGTCACGGGGGCGGAGGGGTAATCATCCAGGAGGTAGGGCATGCCCTGGGCGTTGGGCGGGGTGGTGGGCATGGGCGTGACGGCGGCGTCCTGCTCCGCAGCGGCGCAGGAGCAGAGCAGCAGGCAGACCAGCAGGGACAGCAGCTTCTTCATGGCTCCTCCTTATTTGAGGAAGGTCTTGTAGTCCTCGTAGTTTTTCCGCAGAAGCGCGGGGGTATCCAGGCCGTAGGGGCACTTGCTCCGGCAGCGGCCGCAGTTCAGGCAGCCGTCGATCCTCGCCATCTTCCCCTGCCATTCCTCCGTCA
This sequence comes from Aristaeellaceae bacterium, assembly GCA_051883775.1. Classification (GTDB taxonomy): domain Bacteria; phylum Bacillota; class Clostridia; order Christensenellales; family Aristaeellaceae; genus UBA11524. The sequence goes on from JBJEUJ010000149.1 coordinate 5,930, forward strand.
GCCAGGGGGCGGAGGGGCTGCGGCGCAGCATCAGGCTCATGCGGGCGCAGTTGTTGATCTCGATCCCCGCGGGGCAGGGCATGCAGTACCCGCAGCCCCGGCAGAAGTCCCCCACCAGCTCCTCCCGCTCCCGGCGGATGAAGGCCTCCAGCTCCTCCGTCATCACCGGCGGCTGCTCCTGGTAGGCCAGGAACTCGTCCAGCTCCTTCTCCCGCTGGATGCCCCAGATGGGCGCCACGGGGAACTGGGCCAGGTAGGCGTAGGCCGCCTCGGAGCGGGTGATCAGCCCGCCGGCCAGGGCCTTCATGCAGATGAAGCCCATGTCCTGCTTTTCGCACAGGCGCATAAGCTCGATCTCCTTCTCGCTGGCCAGGTAGGAGAAGGGGAACTGCAGCGTCTCGTACAGGCCGGAGCGCACGGCCTCCTCCGCCACGGCCAGGCGGTGGTTGGTGATGCCGATGTGCCGGATCATTCCCTTGTCCCTGGCCTCCAGCATGGCCTCGTACAAGCCGGTGCCGTCGCCGGGCCTGGGGCAGAAGGCGGGGTTATGGAACTGGTAGATGTCAATGTAGTCCGTTTTAAGCAGGCGCAGGCTCTCGTGCAGGTCGGCCCAGAAGCCCTCCACGGTGGTGGAGGCGGTCTTGGTGGAGATGACGATGTTCTCCCGCACACCCGAGAGGGCCAGGCCCAGCTTCTCCTCGCTGTCGGAATAGACCCGGGCGGTATCGAAGTAATTGATGCCGCCCTCATAGGCGCGGCGCAGGAGCTGCACGGCGTCCTCCTTCGTCACGCGCTGAACGGGCAGCGCGCCGAAGCCGTTCTTGCTCACAACCAGGCCGGTGCGGCCAAGGCGGATGGTATCCATGATGCACGACCTTCTTTCGCACAAAGTAGGGTATGCTTGCATCATACCATATCCGCCGCCCCCGTGGCAAGGCCCTTGACAAGCCCCGCCCCCATCCGCTACCATGGGGCAAGGACACGCATTGCGCAAGGAGGCATACGCCATGCAGCTGGAAACGCGGCGGCTGGTCATCCGGGACTTCCGGGCGGAGGACGCGCCGGACCTGCAGGAGATCCTTGGGGACGGGGAGGTCATGGCCCATTGCGAGCCGCCCTACACCCCCGCGCAGACGGAAAGGTTCCTGCGCAGCTTCTGCATGGAGCGGCACGGGGCGGCAGCCGCCGTCCACAGGGATACGGGCAGGGTCATTGGGTACATTCTCTTTCATGCGACGGAGGCGGACGTGTACGAAATCGGCTGGTTCTTCAACCGGCGGTACTGGCGTCAGGGCTACGCTTACGAGGCCTGCCGGGCGGTGCTGGGGGAGGCCTTCCACACCCTGCACGCCCACAAGGTCTATGCCGAGACCACCGACGGGGTGAAGTCCCTGGGGTTGATGCGCAAGCTGGGCATGCGCCCGGAGGGCGTGCAGCGCAGCCACACCCGGGAGCCGGACGGCCGCTGGGCGGACATGCACCTGTGCGGCCTGCTGGCGGAGGATTGGGACGGGGCGGAGGAAAATCGCGCAATCCGCCGTTGACAAGCGGCGGCGGTTGGATTATCCTGAGGGTAAACGCCGGAACGTTTTCATCATAGAAGGAGGTAATGCGAAATGGCTTTTCTTCAGGTACAGTTCTACTCGGATACGCTGACGGTGGCGTCCAGCGCCTATGTGATTCTCCCGGAGCCCCGGCAGGGCATCGGCATGAAGGCCGCCGCGGCGGATGAGCTGCCCAAGGTGCTCTACCTGCTCCATGGTTACAGCGACGACCATACCATCTGGATGCGCCGCACCTCCGTGGAGCGCTACGCCGCGGAGTACAACCTGGCGGTCATCATGCCTGCGGTGAACCACAGCTTCTACACCAACGAGGCCCAGGGTGAAAGGTACTGGGACTATGTCTCTGAGGAGCTGCCGGAGGTCATGCACCGCTTCTTCCGCCTGTCGAAGAAGCCCGAGGACACCTACGTGGCCGGGCTGTCCATGGGCGGCTACGGCGCGATGAAGCTGGCGCTGACCCATCCGGAGCGGTATGCGGCGGCAGCCAGCTTCTCCGGCGCGGTGGACGTGGCGGCGGATGTGGACAGCAAGACCGGCGAGCGGCTGGAGGGCTTCCGGCGGGTCTTTGGCGACCCTGCAGGCATCCGGGGCAGCGACAACGACCTGTTCCACCTGCTGGAGAAGAACGCCGCCGCGCCCCACAAGCCCCGGCTGTACGTGTGCTGCGGCACGGCGGATTTCCTCTACGACCAGCACCTGCGCTTCATCCCCGCGCTGAAAAAGCACGGCTGGGACGTGACCCGCTACGAGGAGCCGGACACCGGCCACGAGTGGCGCTTCTGGGACGAGCGGATCCGCTTCTTCATTCCCTGGGCGCTGGGCCCTTCGGAAACATGAAAATTGCGTGAAACTTCTCCGGCTGCTGATTGACAGGCTTTGTCGAAGGGCGTAAAATGATGGAGCTTTTGCATTTGTCATCCCCCGACCAAGGAGCCTGTGAGCATGAAGAAGAAGCGGTTTCACTTTCTCTGGTATATTCTTTTCGGGTTGATTTTCGTCCTGTCGTCGGCGGCCATCATCCTGTGCGCCTGGTATCACAAGACCTACAACCTGGGCTTCCGGGAGCTGCTGTACACGCTGCTGGGCCCCCTGAAGGGCACGGGCAACAGCGTGATTCAGCTGGTCATCAGCAGCTGCCTGCCGCCCATTCTCTGGTGCCTGCTGGGGTATGTGCTGGCCTGCTTCCTGCTCTCGGAGAGCCGGCTGAACCGGGCGCTGTGGACCCTGGGCGGACGGCGGGCCTTTCCGACGCGGCTGCTGGCCTGGCTGCGGCGCGCCGGCGCGCTCCTGTGCGCGGGGCTGCTGGTTTTCGCCGGATACTACGCGAACCTGAAGTTCAACGTGACGGGCTACCTGGCCAGCCTCAGGGAGGTCACGGACATATACGAGGCGGAGTACGTGGATCCCGCCGATGTGACCATCACCGCCCCGGAGAAGAAGCGCAACCTGATCTACATCGTGGTGGAGAGCCTGGAAACCACCTATCTGTCCACGGAGCAGGGCGGCTGGCAGAAGAAGAACCTGATGCCCTGCCTGACCGAGCTGGCGGAGAACAACCTGTACTTCTCCGGCAAGCAGACGCCCAGCGGCCTGAACAACCTCAGCGGCACCAGCTGGACCATGGCCTCCCTCCTGGCGCAGACCTCGGGCATTCCCTTCGCCTTCCCGGTGGACGGCAACGCCATGGAGACGCAGGAATACTTCGCCCCCCAGCTGACCACCCTGGGCGACATTCTGGCGGAGGAGGGCTACAATCAGGAGTTCCTCTGCGGCTCCGACGCATCCTTCGCCGGGCGGCGCAAGTACTTCACCCAGCACGGCGGGTATGAGATTTTCGACCTGTTCACCGCCCGGGAGAAGGGCTACATCGAGGAGGACTACTACACCTGGTGGGGGTATGAGGACTTCCGCATGTTCGACATCGCCCGGGACGAGGCCACCCGCCTGGCCGCGCTGGATCAGCCCTTCAACCTGACCATGCTCACGGTGGATCTGCATCACCTGGGCGGCTTCGTGTGTGAGGAATGCGACGTGGTCTACGGCGCGACCACCGCGGACGTGGTCAACTGCACCGACCTGCAGGTATCCCAATTTGTGGCCTGGTGTCAGGCGCAGCCCTTCTACGAGGACACCACCATCGTGATTGCGGGCGACCATCCCCGGATGGACAGCTACCTGGTGGAGGACGCGCCGGATGAGATGCGCACCCTGTACCACTGCATCATCAACCCTGCCGCGCAGCTCAGCGCCGCCGGTCAGACGCGCACCTGCACCATGCTGGACATGTTCCCCACCACCCTGGCGGCCATGGGCTTCCAGGTGGAGGGCGATCGTCTGGGTCTGGGCATGAACCTGTTCTCCGGCAGGCCCACGCTGGCGGAGCTGCTGGGGGTGCAGGCGCTGGATGAAGAGCTGGTGAAAAACTCCCAGTTCTACCTGGATCATTTCTACTACAACACGGCCGGCAGCACGAAGTAAGCCCGGCCATGCGGGCCCTCTGCGGATACGCGGACGGGCCCGCCTTTTGTTTTCCTGCCATATCCGCAGCAGCAAAAATCCCCCGCCTCCGGCTTGACCGGGACGGGGGATTCCTGCGTGGAGTCTGCCTTTTTAGAGGGGGCGGTTGTGCGCAGCCGGGCTGCCGCCCGGACCTGCGCAGGGGCTTCACCCCTGCACCCGACAAGGGGCATCGCCCCTTGACCCTTTTTCGCTGGCGCGCTCCAGGGGGGTTAGCCTACTGCGTTCTGGGCGATTTCCTGCTGCATGCGCCGCCACAGCTCCTCCTGGCCCTCCAGGATGGTCGCGGGGCTGCCGGGCACGCCCACAGGATCAAAGGAAACGGTCATCTTCACATACACCGCGGCGTAGCGGGCGCTGTCCAGGCTGATGGCGCTGTCGAGCGATCCCTCCAGGCCCGTGAAGCTCCGGGTGCCCAGGTTCTGGGCCTCCAGCGCGCCCGTGGCCACGTAGACCTTCGCGCTGTCGATGGCGCCGTCCACCCCCGGGGCAATGGCCGCCGAGACCGTCAGCGCCCCGCCCTGCACCGTGAAGGTCACCGTGCCCAGCTCATAGGCGCCGCTGGCGTACATGGGGACGGTCAGGCTGCCCCCCTCCAGCTGCTCCAGGTCCAGGAACGTCGCCGTTTTCCAGGAGCCGGAGCCTGTCAGGCTGGCCAGGGGATAGCCCACCGAGCATGCGGCGTTGCCCGTCAGGCGGGGCATGGTGCGGTTGACGGAGCAGGCGGATACCTGCCCGCCCGCGTCCACCGTGATCTTGTACAGGGTCTGGCTGCCCTGCAGGCGCAGGTAAATGTCCTCGGAGCGGAACTGCCCGCTGCACAGGCCGTAATCCCGCTGATAGACCACGCTGCCGCTATCGTCCGCCACGGTGACGGTGACCTGCTGCTCGCCCTCGATGGGGCAGGCAATGCGCAGGTAATCCCTGTCGGTGGTGTACTCCCCGGAGACGTCCTCCACGGTGAGCACCTCCTCGCCCAGGGCGGGGGCGGCGGTCAGCATCAGGCCCAGGGACAAAAGCAGCGCCGGGATGCGTTTCATGTTCATGCTTCACCTCGAATGGTTGGTCCCTACACCTTGAATAACGTTCCACATCCCGGCGTTCTTCCTGCATGGGAAAAGTTTACTGGCTTACTTCACAATCAGGTTGATCAGCCTGCCGGGCACGAAGATCGCCTTGACCACCTGCTTGCCCGCCACAAAGCGCTGCACCTCAGGATGGTTGGGCAGCTCGGCCTCAGCCTGAGCCTTGGTCATATCGGCGGGAATCATGATGCGCCCGCGCACCTTGCCGCAGATCTGCACAGCAATCTCCACCTCGCTGCGCACCAGGGCATTTTCGTCCCAGGTGGGCCAGGCGTGATGGTGGATGGGCGTCTCGTTGCCCAGGCTCTGCCACATCTCCTCGGTGATATGGGGCGCGACGGGGTTGAGCAGCAGCAGCAGGGTCTCCAGCTCGGCGCGGGTGACGGCGCCTGCGGCGTACATCTCGTTGACCAGGGTCATCATGGCGGCGATGGCCGTGTTGTACTTCATGGCCTCGTAGTCCTGGGAGACCTTCTTGACGGTCTCGTGCATCAGGCGGCTGAGCCTGGGGGAGTAGCCCTCGCCATCAGTCACCATCTCCTGCAGCCGCCACACACGGTCGAGGAAGCGGCGGCAGCCCTTCGCGCCGTTGGTGGACCACGGAATCGCCTGGTCGAAGGCGCCCATGAACATCTCATACAGGCGGAAGGCGTCCGCGCCCAGCTCGTCGATGATGTCGTCGGGGTTGATGACGTTCCCGCGGGACTTGGACATCTTCTCGCCGTTCTCGCCCAGAATCATACCGTGGCTGGTGCGCTTCTGATAGGGTTCGGGGGCGGAGATCACGCCGATGTCGTGCAGGAACAGGTGCCAGAAGCGGCTGTAGAGCAGATGCAGGGTGGTGTGCTCCATGCCGCCGTTGTACCAGTCCACGGGCAGCCAGTAGTCGAGGGCCTCCTTGCGGCCGATGCCCCCGTCAAAGTGCGGGTCGCAGTAGCGCATGAAGTACCAGGAGGAACCGGCCCACTGGGGCATGGTGTCGGTCTCGCGCTGGGCAGGGCCGCCGCAATGGGGGCAGGTGGTGTTGACCCAGTCGGTCATGACGGACAGGGGGCTTTCGCCGGAATCGGTGGGCTCGTAGTTTTCCACATTGGGCAGCACCACGGGCAGCTGATCCTCCGGCACGGGGACGATGCCGCACTTCTCGCAGTGCACCACGGGGATGGGCTCGCCCCAGTAGCGCTGGCGGCTGAACACCCAGTCGCGCAGCTTGTAGTTGATCTTGCGCTCGCCCACGCCCATCTCCACCAGCCGGTCGATGATGGCCTTCTTGGCCTGCGCCACCGTCATGCCGTTGAGGAAGTCGGAGTTGACCAGCACGCCGTCCTGGATGTCGGTGTAGGCTTCCCTGGTGATGTCGCCGCCGGCCACCACCTCCACCATGGGCAGGCCGAACTTGGTGGCGAACTCCCAGTCGCGGGTATCGTGGGCGGGCACGGCCATGATGGCGCCGGTGCCGTAGCTCATCAGCACATAGTCGCTCAGCCAGATGGGGATCTCCTTGCCGTTGACGGGATTGACGGCCCGCACGCCCTCGATCTGCACGCCGGTCTTCTCCTTGGCCAGCTCCGCGCGCTCGAAGTCGCTCTTCTTGGCAGCCTCGGCCCGGTAGGCCATGCAGGCGTCGAAGTTGGTGATCTGATCCCGCAGACGGTCGATGAGCGGATGCTCGGGGGAGAGCACCATGTAGGTGGCGCCGAAGAGGGTATCGGGGCGGGTGGTGTAGATGCGCACCTTCTCGCCCGGGGCGGTCAGGGCGAAGTCCACCTCCGCGCCCTCGCTGCGGCCGATCCAGTTGCGCTGCTGCACCTTCACCTTGTCGATGAAGTCCACCGTGTCCAGGCCGTCCAGCAGCTTCTGGGCATAGTCGGTGATGCGCAGCATCCACTGCTTCTTCACCTTGCGGATGACCTGGCTGCCGCAGCGCTCGCACACGCCGCCCACAACCTCCTCGTTGGCCAGGCCGCACTTGCAGGAGGTGCACCAGTTGATGGGCATCTCCGCCTTGTAGGCCAGGCCGTGCTTGTACAGCTGGAGGAAGATCCACTGGGTCCAGCGGTAGTAGTTGGGATCGGTGGTGTCCACCTCGCGGGTGTAGTCGAAGGAGAAGCCGATCTTCTGCAGCTGCTCGCGGAAGTGGTCGATGTTCTTCTTCGTGACCGCGGCGGGATGCACCTTGTTCTTGATGGCGTAGTTCTCCGTGGGCAGGCCGAAGGCGTCCCACCCGATGGGGAAGAGCACGTTGTAGCCCTCCATGCGGCGCTTGCGGGCGATGATGT
>JBJEUJ010000150.1:0-2505 GCA_051883775.1 Aristaeellaceae bacterium
CCGGGTCCGATGACCTCGCGGATCTTCTCGGGGTTGATGGTGAAGCGCACGATCTTGGGCGCATACTTGGACAGCTCCTCACGGGGCTGGCCGATGCAGTCCAGCATGATCTTCAGAATGTACAGGCGGCCTTCCAGCGCCTGGGCCAGCGCCTGCTTGAGGATCGCGCGGTCAATGCCGGCGATCTTGATGTCCATCTGGATGGCGGTGATGCCGTTCATGGAACCGGCCACCTTGAAGTCCATGTCGCCCAGGAAGTCCTCCAGGCCCTGGATGTCGGTCAGCACGGCCACCTTGCCGGTCTCAGCGTCCTTGATCAGGCCCATGGCCACACCGGCCACCGGCGCGTGAATCGGCACGCCCGCGTCCATCAGGGACAGGGTGGAGCCGCACACGGAGGCCATGGAGGAGGAGCCGTTGGAGGACAGGATCTCGCTCACCAGGCGCAGCGCGTAGGGGAACTCCTCCTCGGAGGGGATCACGGGCAGCAGCGCGCGCTCAGCCAGCGCGCCGTGGCCGATCTCGCGGCGGCCGGGGCTCTTCAGACGGCCCGCCTCGCCGGTGGCGTAGGGGGGCATGTTGTAGTGGTGGATATAGCGCTTGAAGTCCTCGTTGCTCAGGCCGTCCAGAATCTGGCCCTCGCTGGTAGAGCCCAGGGTGGTGACGGTCAGGGCCTGGGTCTGGCCGCGGGTGAACACGGCGGAGCCATGCACCCGGGGTAGCACGCCCACCTCGCACCAGATGGGGCGGATCTCGGTGACCTTGCGGCCGTCGGGACGGATGCCCTGCTCCAGGATCTTCTTGCGCATGACTTCCTTGTTCAGGTAGTACAGCGCGTCGGCGATTTCAGCCTCCCGCTCGGGGAACTGCTCGGCCAGGGCGGCCAGGGTCTCCTCCTTCACCTGGGCCTCGCGCTGCTGGCGCTCCTGCCGGTTGAAGGTCTCGAACACCCATACGCACTTGTCGTAGGCGAACTCGCGCACAGCGGCCTTCACATCGTCGCCGGTCACGTTCAGGGGCACCTCGGCCTTGGGCTTGCCGATCTCGGCCACGATCTGCTCCTGGAAGGCCACCAGCTGCTTGATGTACTCATGGCCGAACATGATGGCGTCCAGCATGGCTTCCTCGGAGACCTCGTTGGCGCCAGCCTCCACCATCATGATGGCATCCTTGGTGCCAGCCAGGTAGACGTGCATGTCGCTACGGGCGCGCTGCTCCTCATTGGGGTTGATGACATACTCGCCGTCCACGCGGCCCACGACCACCGCGCCGGTGGGGCCGTTCCACGGAATGTCGGACACAGCCAGAGCGATGGAGGAGCCGATCATGGCGGGGATTTCCGGGGGCACGTCCTGCTCCACGGACAGGATGGTCACCACCACCTGCACGTCGTTGCGCATGCCCTTGTTGAACAGGGGACGCAGGGGGCGGTCGATCAGGCGGCAGGTCAGGGTCGCCTTCTCGGTGGGACGGCCCTCGCGCTTGATGAAGCCGCCGGGTATCTTGCCCACGGAGTACTGCTTTTCCTCCACGTCAACGGCCAGAGGGAAGAAGTCCACGCCGGGACGGGGGGTGGGGGACATGGTGGCGTTCACCATGACGACCGTGTCGCCCAGGTGCACCCACACGCTGCCGGCAGCCTGCTCGCAGTACTTGCCGAATTCCAGGGTCAGCGGACGGCCCGCCAGATCCATGGTATACTTCTTGGATTCCATTTGGTAGATCTCCTTTCTGTTCCGCGCCGGGAAAGCCCGGCGCCCTGCAGCCCGGAGATGCTATCATATGAAAACCCCATTCTCTGCGGGATTTTCAAGGGATAACATCTCCTGAGGCGCACAACCTTGCTTCCAGCGGTATTTCCTGAAAAAGCCGCTGGGACAGGGGAATTCCTGACCCAGCGGCTCTGACAAGCCTTACCACGCTTGCGCCGCCACAGAGCCGTGCGGCGCGCCTGTGCCGGGCCTTACTTACGCAGGTTCAGCTTGGCGATCAGGGCACGATAGCGCTCGATGTCGGTCTTCTTCAGGTACTCCAGCAGACCGCGGCGACGGCCAACCATCAGCAGCAGGCCACGGTTGGAATGATGGTCGTTGCGGTTGGACTTCAGGTGCTCGTTCAGGTGATTGATCCGCTCGGTCAGCAGAGCAACCTGAACCTCGGGGGAGCCGGTGTCGCCCTCGTGCTGGGCATAGGCAGCGATGATCTCGGACTTGGTCATGGTTTTCTTCCTCCTCGTTCTTTTTCAGGTAATCGCCATCCCACGCAGCGCACCGTCGGAGTGATCGGCTGCCCGCGCAGGCGGTTCTTGAAACCCATCCGTAATTGTACCAGAAACCTGCCCGTTTGTAAACCGGTATTTTAGGTTTCTTCGCGGGAAATTGTGGGCAGTGCCCACACCCGGCACGCGATTGGGTTGGTTCCCTTCGGTCATACTGCGCGCACGTGGAGATGGGGGGACGCTGGGGCTTCTCGCCCCAGACCCTCGCCAGAGGGCCGCATGGCCCT